>JACQFP010000020.1 GCA_016200005.1 Verrucomicrobiota bacterium
CGCTCGCCTTCGCTCCGCCTCACCCCGGAGGGGTGGAGGCGGAGAGAAGAAAGACAATTTACAGAAAGACTTTTACACCGACTCGCGATGAGCACTCGTGCAGCTACATTCACCGTCACTACCACGGCTGCTGGTGGCGCAGGAAGCCTCTCAAACGCCATTATCCAAGCAAACGCCCCAGGTACGCACACAATCGCGTTCAATATTCTTCCCACGGGCGCGACAGTGCATTATCTTGTGCCACCTTTGGACGGCTTTCCGCTGATCACGAATGACAACGTCACGATTGACGGCACCACCCAGACGGGGTGGGTGAAGAACACGGCGGCGATCACCAATTGCAACAATGCAGCTATCAAGATTGCGCTGGATGCCCGCCCTCCTAACGCCAATTTTCGCGACATGGCCTATGTTTACTACGGCACCGTGGACGTGCCCCCCTCAAATCCGGTGATCGACAATACCGCGATGTATGGTGATGGCGGAGACGCTGGCGGCACAGGTCGCGAGCGGGGCGGATATGATCCCGCTTCGGGACCTCCCACGTACGCCACTGGGGAGAAGGCGATCCTTGGCATTTATCGTGCGACAAATGTCACGGTCAAGGGCATCGCGTTTCTTTCCGACGCCGGCGACGGTTATGGTCTTGCCATAGCTCAAGATTTCGGGGGCAACACAGCCATTCTCGACCGCCTTGCGTATGACGATGGCACTTGCCGCGGGTTTCATCTGGCCGGCTGCGTGTTTGGTATTGATCCCGGCACCGGTGCGGATGCGCTGAGTCAGAATGCCGTCGCGATGTTTCGCCATCGTGACCGCAATGGTCTGTCCGCAGCGGCGCGGCGCCCACTTTCAATTGACGCGACTCCCGACAATGACACTGTTCCCAATGGCGAAAACTTCGTCATTGGCGTCGCACCGGGATCTGCGGATCCAAGGGCCGAATTCAACGTGTTCAAATGCACCGAACTGGCAATCGCTGCCGAGGGCATTCACACCCGTCTTTCCGGTAACCAATTCCACAACCCGCCGGAATTCGGCCGGTCCAGCGATGACTCGGATAATCCCAGCATTCTCTACGGCACCGATGGCGACGGCGTGAATGATGCCGATGAGGGCAACCTTTTCGACAATACCGTGTTGTTGATCTCACAGTATAACACGCGCGACAAGTTGTTTGTCTTTGCCGGTAACACGTTTGGTGTCACCTGTGCTGGAGTAAGAACTGCTAGTTTAAATAATGCCGTTGACGAATTTGCTTTTAGCCAGCTAACCAGAGTTCGTTTTGGCTCGGACTTCAACGGCGTTAGCGATGCCTTGGAGGGGAACAAGGTTTACGACACCCTCATGTTCTCTTTCTCTAGTAGCACCACCGAAAGCAATCGTGCATGGATTTCGATGCGCGGCAATACGCTGGTGAACAACAGCGTTAGGCCTCCGCTAGGTGACGGTTCTGTTGCGTTCGAAGGCGAGAACGTCTATACCAACTTCATGAATGTCCCCGTTATCCCGGTGATCACCGCGCTTACGACCACGTCGTTGAGTGGCAGTTGTGGGACTCCAGTCGGTGCTCCTTACACGGCTTTGATTGTGGATCTTTATGAGTCGGATCCGGAGGGTGGTGCAGCCGGGTTTCCGCAGGGGAAGACCTATCGAGGCAGCTTCGTGGATAACGGGCTGCTTGATTCCAACCCGGCGGTCGGAGCATTCACCTTCAACATAACCGGCGCGGGTATCTTGACGGGCACCACGAATACACTTACGGTCACGTATGCAAAAGGGGTGACAATCACTTCCGTCAGTCACGATCCCCTTCTCTGTACCACGACGCTCAACTACCCGCTTGGAAATTACACCGTTGAGTCGGCAACCAGTGTGCTTGGTCCGTGGACAACCGCCGGTGCGGCGACTGGCAGTAGCACGACCATCATTGCACAATGCGGCGACACGGTGTTCTACCGCCTTGTCTCGACTTCTGGTTCGGGTGGTGGGCAAACTTCACCGTTCGCAGACTCTGTAGTAGCTGCGCCCTGAGCGGCCTTCAGACTACCAGCTTTCACCATTTCACGGCCCGCCGAAAGGCGGGCCTTCTCTATTTGGTGTAATGATTCTTTGATTTCGCTCGGTTGATGTGCTCCATTATTTGTAATCTTGCTACGGGTGCATTGTCCTCGGTATCATCAGTCGTAAATTGAAAAAATGATTTTGTTCAAATGAGTCTTCTTCTTCGTTTTGCCCCCGGCTTGGCTGGCCGTCGCGCTTGTCAGTACTGCTCGTGTGGTGTTGATTAATTGGCCGTAGGATGTACAAGCATGCGACACTTTTACTTTCCAAACACACATGAAAGAAACCTGCAGACACTTATGAAAAAACATTTGCTCACAAAATCATTCGCTTGCCTACTAATGTTGTCAGCCCTGTTGCTGGTGCCGGGAGTCACTCTCGCCCAAGATTGGAGGTTGATCGGGATCACGGGGCAGCAGAATGATCCCACCACAAATGGATTGGGTGATTTCGTGTATCCGGACCGCACCCTCTTTCAGATCAACCCTGCCAACGCGGCAATTATCAAACTGTTCCAACCGACGTTTGTTGATCAGGGCCATGTAATTGGCTTTTGCCCGACGAACGGGCTGGTCTATCATGCGGCCGGTGCCGAGGCATTTACAGACAACCCGTCTAACGTGGGCCAGAACCAAGGGCAACCGGACAGCGTGGGGAGCGGTTATCAGGACAGTCAGTACTTGGAAACCATTGATCTGGCCACCCGCACGTTGAGTGCGGTTTACAACGCTGACCCGTGTCCGAATCCGGATCCGACGCTGCCTTGTTTTGGATTGTCCGCACCCCGTCCCAGTTGGGTCCTGCCGGTGATCCGCCGCGATTCCACGCAGACCGCTTCGTCTTACCGACTTCCACCCGCGGGATTGGGAACGAACGAATACCGCGAAGTGCGTGGCATGGCCTGGTCAACCAACGAGAATCTTTTTTACATCGCCGATCAGTACGGCATCTTCAAGTTGACGCCGAGCGGTGACTGCACATTTCTTTCGCGCCCTGCATTTCAGGTAGATGGCAGCACCACTGTGAGCAAAGCGATCGCTTTCGTCACCGTGACCAATGTGACGAAGTTGTGGGTCGGACATCAAAAGGGGTCTGGAGCAAATGGGTACGTAATGGAAATCGACACGGAGACTGGCGCATGGATCAGTGAACTCGCTTTGAGTTATCCCCCGGGCGGCGGAGAGCCGGTGGATCAATTTGGCGGCCTCCTCGGCCTTGCCCAGCATCCGGTGACGGGAGTCATTTACGGAATTCGAAAGACAGACTTTAACAACTTTTACTTTGCGCGCGAGCTTGTAACTATCAATCCCCAGACAGGTGCCACGACGCTGGTTGGCAACCTGGGCATGCATTTTACGAGCTTGGCGTTTGTCCTATCACAGCCACTCCAGATTCAATCAGTCACTCGTGACGGAAATGACCTATCACTTACTTGGTCAGGTAGCTTGCCTCCGTACGAGGTGCAGAGTCGTGCCAGCCTGAGCACCGGCTCCTGGTCCACGGTTGTCACCAACCTCGTCCAGACATCCGTGACGATCACCAATGGAGCAAGTGGTACGACGGGTTTCTTCCGGGTGTCTGGACAGTAAATAATTTGATACACATCTAGGCCCGCTGAAAGGCGGGCCTTTCTTGTTCAACGCAGCAATTCCTTGAGTCGTGAGGTTCCATGAGCCAAAGGTTTGTATACCGGACGACAAACGACCAACAGGTCGAGGCGGCAATTTTTCTTTTCACAGTCACCGGATACCTTCATAAACATCGCACACGTGAATGTCATCCGGCAGCCCAGACAGATTTGGATTTGCCTGGCGGCATTTTTGTTGGCGTCGCACTCCGTGTTGGCGCACGATGCTGGACTGAGTTCGGCAGATTTGCGATTCGAGACGAATCGTTTGAATGCTGTCGTCACTCTCTCCCTCATCGATCTGACACGCGCGCTTGCCGACTTGGAGACGCGCGCACCGCTTGACGCCAACCACGACGGGAAGATCACCGAGGAGGAAATGGCCGCCGGCTTGGAACGCGTCAGAACCTGGGCCGCCGAGGTGTTGAAGGTCAAGTTCGATGGGCAACTGGTCACTCCCGACAAACCACAACTCGTGATTGACGGAACGAACAATTGTCATATCCAACTGAGCTTTTATGCAACACGGCCGGGCCATTTGGCTGTGGAAGCCCGCTTGTTCAACCATCTGCCGGCCCGCCATCAACAGTTCCTGACGGTCGTGGACCTGAACGGACAAGCACTGGGAAAAAAAATGCTGACTCCCCAGTCTGCCAGTTGCGAGTTTGACCTCACTGCATCGCAGGATACCGACAAACCACAACTTGCGTCATTCAGCGGATTTCTTCTGTTGGGGATGGAACATATTTTGACGGGTTACGATCATCTGCTGTTTCTGCTGGCGTTGTTGCTGGTGTGTCGTGGGTTTAATTCGGCGATTCAAATCATCACCTGTTTTACCATTGCTCATTCGATTACGCTGGCGGCGGCGACGTTCAATGTGGTGCAGATGTCCAGCCGGGTGGTCGAGCCGATGATCGCCGCCTCCATCGTTTACGTCGGTGTGGAAAACCTCGCGCGGCCGGAAGGGCCAAAAGGGCGCTGGTTGCTCACGTTTGCTTTTGGACTGGTTCACGGCCTTGGCTTTGCGAGTGTATTGCGCGACCTGGGCATCGCCGCGGGGAAAACCGGTGTGGCGGCGCCGCTGGTGGCATTCAATGTGGGCGTGGAGTTGGGGCAAATCGCGGTGGCAGCCGTGCTGTTGCCGCTGATCTGGAAGTTGCGTGACCGGCCCGTGTTTCTCAAGCGTGGTGTGCCGGTGTGTTCGGCGCTGGTAGCGTTGGCAGGCAGTTACTGGTTCGTCCAACGCATCTGGTTTTTGTAGCTTTGAGTTGTAGAATCCTGCCTCAAAGCTGAAGGTCGCTTTGCCGAATTCAACTCCATTAAGAAGTTCGCAACATTGAAGATGGTTTTCTGCGTGGTGATGGTGGGTTTGTTTGCCATCGCCTGTAAGAAACCAAAGCCCGCAGTAAAGATTGACCCGCGTTGGCCGGAAGCTGTCAACCATGTCTTGCGGCAACAAACCGGCATTCTTGAGCCAAGCCTTCCAGACCAACGACCTGCTCCTCATCCATCACCAGATGTATTGCATCGGCACGTTCGTGCATGGGTCGTCGCGCAAGCTCGAAGGACAAAAGGGAACGAGTGGACCCCGTCTTCGTCGAGTTATACTGTCTGCCAGAATTGACTTCCGAATTGCCCCTCACCCGTTCCCTCTCCCCATCCGATGGGGAGAGGGTGGTCGAAGACCGGGTGAGGGGTCTGTGTATTTCTATGCGGAAATGAATTCTGGCAACCGTTCTAAAACAGGTTGTTGAGGAGATTGACAATTCGGCTGTCCGCCGCCATCAGAAAGACGCCACAGATGCCAACCTTGAGCATTCTGGACTCTGCTGAAACCGTTGGAGGCGGAATGCAAACCCGCCATTGCGAATAAATGACGGCCCTTCACCAAGCCGGTAAATCTCCGCTGCGTCAGCTTAAACGATTTCTCGAGGCCCGCAAGCCAATTACTTTTCAGCATGACGCAAAACACCAGCACCCACGCGCGCATCGCGCGCGACGCCACAATGGCCCGGGCCGCGTCAAAACTGGAAGCGGAATTGCGCGGTAAACGTCGCGTCGCGTGGGGTTTCCTGATGCAGGTTGAGGGGACTGAGGCGGTAGTTCCGGCCGGTGAGATTCAGCCCGCCGACCACGATTTCAGCCCGCCTTCTGGGAAAGCGGTAGCCGGCGAGCAAATCCCACTGCCAGTAGTCGGCGTCCGCTCTTGGCGTTGGATAACCGCCGTTCTCCTGCCGGGTCCAGACGCCGCGCAGTTGCGAGAACCAACCACACGGATGCTGGTAGATGACGCCGAGATTGAGCGTGTGCAGTGTGCCCCGCAAGGCCTGGCGCGCCGGGAAAGAACCCGCCGCGGCGATGGCGTCCGAGACCGACGTGTAGTTGTCATCCAATTCCGCGCGGCTCAGGCGGTAAATGGCGGCCAGTGCCCACTCCCGCCCTAACAACTGATGCGTCGAAATCGAGACGGACTTCTCGCGGAACTCCAGCCGCTCGGGCAGCGTGCCGATGAAGGGGCCGTTGAAATCCACCAATTCAAACGCCCCCTGCTTGCGCTTGACGGTTGATTCCAAAATTTCGCCCACAACGGCCACGTAGGTGCGCGTGGGAAATTTTTGTTCGAGCGAGACGCCGTAACTCGTGAACGTCGCCCCCGCATTGGCTCCGGCAACCGATTCTGGAATCAAACTCCGAAACGCCTGATTGAACCCGGCCACTTGTGTGGGCTCCAGTTGGAAGCTCTGATCGAAACTCGCCCCGCTCACGGATTGCGAAAACGCCGCCCGGAGGGTCGTGTCTTTGAGCGGCGTCCAGATTGCGCCCGCCTTGGGCAGCAGGTGATAATGCGTTTCGGTTTTCGTTGAGAGCGGGGCGAAACGGTAGTCCTCCGGAAATACCAGACGGTCGTAACTCAACCCGCCAATCAACCGCAGTGAATCCACCACCTGCCACTGTTCGTAGGCGTAGATGTTCCAGCGCTGGAACCGCGCGGACCCGTTTTGGTCGGAAATCACCTGATCTTGAAACAGATAAAGGTAGTTGAGGTCCACCAGTTCCTGTCGGCTGCGGTTGTCGAAACCGCCGTCCTGGAAACGCGTCCCCATCACCATCGTCTGCCGCGGCGTCTGCCAGATTTGTTGGGCCTCCATCGAATAAATCTCCAGCTCGCTCCGGTAACGCTGGCTGGCATCCAGCGGCAGGATTTCGAGCAGCGTCCGGTTGGGATCCTCGACCAGGTAAATCGTGTGCTGCAACGGGTTCGTCACCGCGTAGGTGTCGATCAACCGGCTGCCCAGCACCAGCGTATGCACGCCCGGACTCCATTCGTGATGATAACCGGCCACGAGAATCGGCTCCTGCCGCTCGTCGAAACGGAACGGATCCTGGGCCGCGCCTGCCTGGTCGTAATACTGCGCCGAGTTTCCACCGCTGGAATAGGCAAGGCTGGCTTGAATATACACGCTGTCCTTGGGGGCAAGTTGCTGCTTCAAGCGCACGTCGTAGGTCGTTTCCTCAAAATCGCTGTTCGGCCGGTAACCGTGTTCGGAGCGGTAAAATTCTTCGACGGCGAAGCTGCTGTTGCCAAACGTTCCGTACTGCGCCGCACCCTGCCGCCAGTCGCCGTGGCTGAAATACTCCGTGCTCGAACTCAATCCCAAGCCTTCGCGCTCGAACAGCTTCGAGTACTCCTGCTGCGAGACCTGTTGCGAAAGAGTGCTGGCGCCGACCGGGGCCAGCAGCGTGGCCAGCAGGTACTCGCTCACGTAGGGCGTTTCGTAGCGCAGATTTACCCGCTGCGGATCGCGCAGTTCGTTGAAGCTGTTGGCGAGGAACAGGTGCGCGGAATAGTTTGCGTAATCGGAGTTCACGGCCTTGACCGCTTCGCGCGCGCTCACATCGGTCATGCCGGCGTCGCGGTAAATATTGGCGAGGTTCGCGCTGCGCACCGCGCGGTCCTGGTCGAGCAAAAGCCGCGAGCGATAAACGCTGCGGTGGTCGTTCAACTCCTGTGATTTTTCCAAATCGCTCACCGCTTCGTTAATCTGGTTGCGCTGCTGGTTGAGGAGCGCGGAGTAGAGCCAGGAGGTCGGGTCGTTCGGGTCGAGCCGCCGGGCCAGCCCCAGTTCCTTTACAGCGCGCGGATTGTCGCCGGCGTCGCCGAACGCTTTACCGAGGTAACTGCGCAACATCGAGCGTTGCGGTTCGAGGGCGGCGGCGGTGAGCAGGTCGTCAAGCCCTTCATGGCGCCGGCCCTTGTGGATCTGGCACAAGCCGCGACCGAGCCAGGCATTGCCCAGCGCGGGGTCAATCCCGATGGCCTGATCGAAAAGCTGGATGGCTTCGGGAATTCTGTTTTGCGCGCTGAGGGTAAAACCTTTCAGGGCGAGGGCTTGGGCATTTCGCGGCGAGAGGCGCAAGGCGTTTTCCAAAGCCGCTTGTGCCCCGCCGGTATTGCCAAAACCGAACTCCAGTTCCGCGAGCCGCGCCCAGCCCAGCCCAAAAGCCGGCGACTTCGCCACGGCGGCTTGAGCGGCCTGCCGCGCCTCCGCCAGTTTGGAGCGCGATTGGAGGTGGTACGATTCCGCCATCCATTCGGTGGCGAGGACAGGTGGCGCGGCGCGGGTCCAAGTCTGGTATTTCACGGCGGCGATTAATTCGCGGAGCGCGTCGGCCAGCGGCAACCTGGCCGGCAAGCTTTGCAATATCACCTCGGCTCCCGGAACATCACCCACGGCCAGCACCACGGCCGCTCGATAAATCTTCTCGGCATCCGATGCGGGCGCACGATTTTCGGGATAGAGACTCAAGGCTGGCAGCAAGTCACCGCCGCGATAAGCCGCCAGCGAGTCTGCAAGGATTCTTTGTTCATCTGCGCTCAAATTCAATTCATCGACGTCCAGCACACCCGGATAATAAAGACACCATTGGATGATGTTGATCGCATTGAGGACGGCCGTCTTGGTCGGCGGCTGGCCTGCTTCGACCACACCTTGTTCGCCGGAAACCAAAGCCAATTCTCCCAGTTCATTGCGCAACGCGATTTCTCCGTCGATGAGCGTCACGACGGAGCGGCCGTCGTCGGCCACGTCGAGCTGAAATTCCGTGCCCCGAATGGCCCCGGAAGCCAGCGGCGTGCGAAACTCGAGTTCAGTCGGTTTTTCGCGGCTGAACAGGTACGCCGCACCGGATTTGAGATCGAGGACAGGCTGATTTTCAACGCGGGCCGGGGACTGAATTTGCAGCGTGGTCAACTCATTCACGCGCAGGACCGTGAGATTGGACAGGCGAACGGTGGCGCGACTGCGGGCTCCCGTGCGCAAACGGTCACCGACGCGCAGCACTTGATTGGTGTGACCCGCCGTCCAGTCGGTGCCGCCGACGCGGGAAACCTCGACCTTGCCTTCCACCGTCAACAGGAGCGACTGGATTGGAAGTGGTGTCACCGGAGTTTGAGCGGGCAGGGTGTCAACCAGAAGGAAGGTGAAAAGCCAGACCCCTAAATGTGCGATTAAGCGATTCACACGTTGTGAGCGTTTAATCTGGTCATGGGTATGCGGTCATTGAGTTGAGGCCTGTATATCAAAACTGGGGGCCCGTGACAAGCGATTCATTCGGCGCCGATGCGCGCGCAGAATCTCAATTGCTTGGTCTGTTGGCCAGCAACCGTATCATTCAAGGCTCGACTGCCCTGACGATCAATCCTTCATTTTGTCCGCGTCAAGTCCCACGCTTCTGCACCAGGCGCGATAAGCCAACGGCGAAATTTCCGAGGGCTTGATTTCGCTGCGACCGCCCCAGAAAACGTTGGTGTAGCTGACCGGCAGGCCCACGCTCTTCAAGTGCTCGTCAATCGCCGCCTTGTGCTGGAGCACGACGGCCTTGTCAGTCCCGTGCGCCACGCCCATGATGTTGACGTTGCGGAATTCCGGTCCGCCTTCGCGCCAATAGGCGTGCGTCATGATGTGATGGCGCCCCACTTCGCGCCCGGCCTCGATCTCGCGCCCCGGCGGCACCGCCCAATGAAACAGCGCGTTGAACCGCGTCACCCGCTCGCCGTCGGCCAGCGGCTTCACATGTTCGAGAAACGTGGAGAAACGGCCGATGATTTTGCGCCGGTTCATCGCCTCCGCCACTTCCAAAAAAGTATCCAATGGCACTCCGGCTTCGTCGGCGCGCGACTGCCAGAGATTTTCGTTGAGTTCCTCCGGCTCAAACTCGCGCTTGAGCGCGATGAGGATTATCCATTCCAGTTCATTCAAAGTCACCACCTGCACGTCCATCACTTCCGCCAGCACGTCCGCCTTGCTGCCCGGGATCATCCCACGCCGCCGGATATGGCCGACGCCCAGCGCGAACAGCCGCTTGGCCGGCAGCAACACAAACCGCTCCGCGCCGGTCTGCCGGCACAAGAATTCGCAATGCCTGGTCAGCGAGAATCCTTGCGGCACTTTCAGTGTGGTCCAGAGCTTGTAATTCGAGCCGGGCGTGGCGGCATCAGTCGAGCGCGTGACCACGTGCCCGGAAAAGGGGTCCTGTTGGAACATGTAATCGAAAGCGGAATCCAGTTTTTCCTGGGGCACCTGCCAGGCCACCAGCGCGCCCTGCGCCAGATTGGTCGCCAACAACGTCTGCCGCACCCGGCGGATCGTTCCCGCCCGCAACATCGCCTGAATCCGTTCCATGACCACGGGCAGTTCCACGCCGCATTGGCGGGAGATTTCCTGGAGCGGCGCGCGCTGAAAACCTTGAATCTTGTCCTCCGAAATCGCAAGGATACGGGCGTTGACCGGGTCACTGATTTCAACTGGCACGGTGACTGAATTCATGGCGTTCTTAATTTAACACAAATAACAACGGATCAATTCTGTTGGACAGAAACCCACTTGCCAATCTTTTTCAGGGCGCTGAAGACATTCTCGCGACGCGCGCTCCATCCGAATGACATGAACATTTCGATTCACGAGAAAACCGACGAAGCCAATATCGCTGCGGCAGATTGCCTGGCGGCGTGGCTGACACTTCCGACCACGCGCAACGTGATGGTCGCCGGCGGCAACTCGCCTTTGGAAGTCTATCGCCTGGTCGCTGAACGCAAGATGAAGCTGTCGCATCTGAATATCTTTCTCCTCGATGAATACGTCGGCGTGCCGTTGGCCGAGCCACGCAACTGCGCCAATCTCCTGCGCCGCTCCGTCGCGGAAGCGTGGGGGATTCCAGCATCGCAATTCTTCACCATAAGTTCGGCCGCAACCGACGCGCTCGAAAGCGTGCGCCAGCACGAACAACGGATCAAGAAACTCGGCGGCCTCGATGTGATCGTGCTTGGCCTCGGCCAGAACGGTCATCTCGGCTTCAACGAACCGGGCAGCACGGAAGATTCCACAGCGCGACTTGTCCACTTGGATGCGACCTCGATCGCGGCCAACTGCAAATGGTTCGGCGGTGATTACGCGCCGTCCCTTGGGGTCACCGTCGGTTTGAAAACCATTCTTGCGACACGGCATATCCTCATCATGGCTTACGGTGCCAACAAAGTGGCTGCCGTCAAAGCCATGATTGAAGAACCTCGAAGCGCCCAATGCCCGGCTTCGTTTCTACAAAATCATCTGGATGTGCGCGTGTTGCTGGATCGCGCTGCCGCGGCAAGGTTGTCGGGGAAATCGTAGGCCAGAGTTCTGCCGATGTGGAAATCGGCGATACGACCGGTTTGGTAACCCTCGCCCTCGGCGCAACTGAGACGATTTACTGGGTTGGTTATCGCAAAGCCGGCTACTCAGGAAGTTACGTTGTGATTTGCACCCGCTTTTGATTCGCTTAATCTAACGCCCGTGACATTGACCGATCTGTTCGCCAATGAAGAACTGCGCCAGCGTGAATTCCCCGTGACGCGCGAGAAAATCTTCCTCGCGCACGCGGGTGTTTGTCCATTGCCCCGGCGCGTCGCGGAAGCCATCTCCGATTACGCGCGCCGGACGACGACCGGGGATCAGGAGCAACTGGTTTATCCGGCGGTGGTCAACAAGAGTCGCGAATTGGCCGCGCGTCTGCTCAACGCCCAGCCTGCAGAAATTGCTTTCGTTGGCCCGACCTCGCTGGCGTTGAGTTTGATCGCCAGCGGTCTCCCTTTTCGGAAGGGCGATAACATCCTCATCTATTTCGACGACTACCCGTCGAATGTTTATCCGTGGATGGCGCTGGCGGAAAGAGGAGTGCAAGTGCGCATGCTCAACACGCGCGAGCTGGGCGGCATCCGGCTGGCGGATGTGCGCGAGCAGGTGGATGAACAGACGCGGATGGTCGCCTTGGCGTCGTGTCATTTCATCAGTGGCTATCGGATCGACTACCAGGCGATTGGTCAGTTTCTGCGCGAACGAAACATTCTTTTTTGTCTGGATGCGATCCAGACATTGGGCGCATTTCCGACGACGGTGGAGCACGTTGATTTCCTGGCTGCCGATGCGCACAAGTGGTTGCTGGGACCCTGCGCTGCTGGAATCATGTATGTGCGGCGATCGCTTCAGGAACGATTGAATCCGCCCATTTATGGTTGGAACAATGTGCGTTGTCCGAATTACGTGGCGCAGGAACAGATTGTTTTCCGAAGCGGCTCGCAACGGTTCGAAGCCGGCACCTATAATCTGCTCGGTCTCGTGGGTCTGCATGCCGCGCTGGAACTGATTTTGGAAATCGGGTTGGAGAACATCAGCCGCGAGTTGCTGCGCAAGCGCACCTGGCTCGTACCCGCGTTGCAGGCGAAAGGGTATGAAGTGTTGCACGCCAGCACGGCCAGCGAGACCACGAGCGGCATTGTCAGTTTCCACCGGGCCGGCGCTGACCTGCCGGCCTTGCACCAAAGGTTGCTGGCTGCCAACATCGTGACTTCGTTGCGCACCGACCGTGCGGGGCAACGCTACATTCGGCTTTCACCGCATTTCTACAACACCGACGCGGAGCTTCAGCGTGTGTTGGAAATATTGTGAGCCGCAAAGTATTCTTTGAAAGCTTCATCCTTTGACTCCCCGGATGACAAGTGGGGAGGGGAGTTTGGTCCAATTGCAATGAATGGGTGGACGGGGCGAATCACGGCGGGTTATCTTTTGAACGTGCGACCGAAGGACATTCAACAAGTTGGCGAAGAGCTGGCGATCAAATGGGAGGATGGCAGCGAAAGTTTTGTGGGGCTGGAAAGACTGCGCCGCCATTGTCCGTGCGCCGGGTGCAAAGGGGAGGTGGACATCATGGGCAATCTTTACAAGAACCCGGACCAGCCGTTGCCCGCGAGCGCATTTCAATTGAAGCGAATAGCCAAGGTCGGCAGTTACGCCATCCAACCGTTCTGGGGCGACGGCCACGCCACGGGGATCTATTCCTTCGATTATTTGCGCAAGGTCGCGGACGCCAAATGATGGGCGCAACTGGCACCAAAAAACCACCGCCCATCAAGGGGCGGTGGTTCAGAGATGCTGAATCCTGACTATTCGGGGGATGGCGCGTTGAGCCGAGTGATCTTGTAGAGAATTTTGTCCGAGCCGGAAACACCCCTCAAGGTTGTAGTGGCCCTGGGGTCTGGCTTTTTCACGTTGATCGCCCCGGTAAACTCGCGGACCACGAAGTTGGTGATGACGATGTTCGTGGTGACGAAGTTCGTTACCAGAATGTTCGTATCCATGACGTTGGTTTCCACAGTATAAATCACAAACGACGATTGAATCGAAATCTGGCCGTTGGCGGACAAGAGCGCCTGACCTGTGAAGTTGTGGTTCGTGGGGCCGCCGCCGGCACCCGTGCCAACCACGTCGTAGGCATTCGGGACGGGATCGTCCGTCAGCGTCAAACTGAAGAACTCGTTGAAGAGAACTCCGTTAACACCGTTCGTTTTTCCTTTACCAAAGTAAGTGCCGGAGATGTCGGGCAGAAAAATCGCCGGGACACCCTTCAGGAAAACAACACTGCCGTCCTTGATCGTGGCGCGCATTGACATCTTGCCAGGATTTACGGTGGCCACGAAGCTGACGGGGTCGGCAATATCGGTATTGGTGCCGTTGGAGGTTGCGCGCTCGGTGTAAAAGCCGACAACCTGGCCGGAACGATCGAAACCCCAGGCGCCGGAAATGGCGGCCGCTCCATAAGAATTCTCTTTGGGAGCAAGCACAAGCGCATTCACGCCATGTGGGACGGGGCCGAAAATCTCGTGGCCTGAAACCGAGAAATCGTCGCCGAAGGTAATGTACGCCGTGCCTTGTCTGGCATGGCCCATCCTAAAATCCCACATCCCCACCGGGGAATTCTGGGCTTGCGCGGTGATCTCAAGACCGCTGAGCAGCAAGGCAAAAACCAAACCCGCGGCGATCCGGTTCTTCCGGCTGAATATATTCGTTTTCATGGAAATTAATTCCTATTGGCTTGAACGTTTGCCGGATTAATTCTTGAGGTTTTGCTCGTGTTCGATGGCCCGGTCGCCGGGAATGGGCTTGCTCCAATCGAGGGGTTTGGCGCTGTCCCAAGCCGTCGGTTTCAGTTCAGGCTCTTCCACGAACGTGCTCTTGAGGAAATCGGTTCTGGCCGTGACTTGATAATCATCCTCGGTCACAATGGTGGGCGTGATGAAGATCATCAGGTTGTTCTTCTCGCGAGTTTTGCTCTCCGAGCGGAAGGCCCAGCCGAGCACCGGAATATCACCAAATACCGGCACCTTGGTGTAGGTCTTGTTGGAGTTGTTCTTGACCAGTCCGCCCATGACCAGGGTATTGCCGCTGGGGATGAGCACCTGCGTTTCGATCCGGCGAATGTCATATTCATCTGCCTGGTTGATGGTGCCGGCGACGGTTTTGGTAATGGTGTTGAAAACACTGGAGACTTCCGGAATGACTTTCAGGTTGACGAAGTCGTTGGCCGAAATACGGGGTGTAACTTTAAGGATCGTGCCCAGGTTGGTGTAGGTGACTTGCGAGCCGCCCGGCGAACCTTGTGTGCCGGCAGTCGTCGCGAAGATCGGCTCAGCGCGCGTCACGGAAAGAATCGCCTCCTGGTTGTCAAGTGTCACGGCTCGCGGAGTGGACAACACTTGGGCGTCGGCGTCGCTGTTGAGGAACGAGAGCACTGTTTTAACGCCATCCGCATTCAAGAAGGCCGTGTAAGGTGTCAACCCGCCCGAGGTGCTGACGATGAACTTCGACGGGTCTTGGAGAAGACCGCCAATCGGTGCCGGGCTAATGGTGCCGGGTCCGCCTGAGCCAGGTGTGGAGGGCTGATTAGGGGCGGCGGATCGCTGCGCATTGTTGCCCAGCGAGAGGTTTTGCGCCTGGAGTGTGCTGGTCCAATCGATGCCCTTCTTGGTTTTCGGGTTCGAGGAGGTTTCCACCAGCTTGGCTTCGATGAGCACCTGTTTGGTCGGCGTGTCGAGTCTCTCCACGAGTTCATCCACTCCCAGCATTTCTTTTT
This sequence comes from Verrucomicrobiota bacterium, assembly GCA_016200005.1. Lineage (NCBI taxonomy): Bacteria > Pseudomonadati > Verrucomicrobiota > Verrucomicrobiota bacterium. The sequence goes on from JACQFP010000020.1 coordinate 15,137, forward strand.
CCGTGGCGAGGACGACCAGTTGGCTGGTGCGGACGTCGCCAATCACCTTGCTGCGTTTGTCAATCAGGTTGGCTCGCACGACCGACTCGATGTTCGTGGGGCTGGCGAATTTGAGCTGGATGATCTTGGAGATGAGGGGATCGGGCAAGGCCGGGTCTTTGACCGTGATCCGGGCGATCTGGGTTTTTGGGTCTTCAACGATGATGAGGTTGTAATTGTTGAGGACGGCGGTAAGGGCCTGTTGCGCGGTCAATTTTTCCCAGCGGATGGAGATGGTGGGCTGGGGGATCACTTTGCCATCCGGCCCCACGGTGCCAAACGAAACCTTGGGATCGAGGATGTAGTTCAAGTTGGCCTGGCGGGCCAGGTTTTTGATGGCGTCAATCAAACCGACATCATCCATCACGATCAGAGGGATCACCTCGTTGGGATCGTGCGGAGCAGCGTTGGTTGGAGTGGCGGCGGGTTTGTCTTGGGTCCAGCCGACCGTACTTCCGGCAAGAAGCCCAGCGAGACTCAGGAGGATGAGTTTTGATTTCATTTATTTTTTGGTTTTAGTTACTGATGCTTGGTTTTAGTTTATGTGTTCACGATCCGTTCACAGATATACGGCTTCTTCATTACAGTTTTTAGCAACCCAGGTGCCAGTGCTTGTGAAGCTTCCCGAATGCACCGGCGGTGAATCAAAATGCCCTATTTCCCGACCTTGTTGTCCACCAATGTGACAACATCAGTTGGTCCAACATTTCATTTTGCATCTGTGCGTCACACGATGTGTGTAATGTTGCCGCGCAGATTTACAACCCTTTTCGCAGTTCTCTGTGCTCGCCTGTACTCACGATTTCGACTGCGACTGATACCGGAGGACGGATTTCCAGACACCGAATCTTGACTTTTCCGGCAGGCGTCGGGACATCTCCTTCTTCACCGATTCCGAAGGTGCGTCCGTTGATGATGGCAAGTGGTTGGCTGACCGTGCCCGAGAATCCTTGCAGGACCAGATATCCGGCGCCGGCTGCCGCACCGGGTTTCGGCTTTTCGACCGGAGTGATGGAGCGCAATGGGAAAAAAGGATCCTTGCCGCCTCGTTCGTCAAATTCAGATTTGGGGAAGGCGGTTTCATGTTCGGGAGGTGGGTTGGTGACAACGGCCGTTGCGGGCGCTTTGGGAGGCGCGGCTAACGAACCGAACGCACAGCCCAGGAGGCAGACCAGACTTGCGCAGCCACGCAGCCAACGGCCATTGATCCGAAGCGGGTAAGGGTTCATTGGTTGGCAGTTTATCATGAGCCAGTAGGTTTGACCAGCGATACGATTTCCATCTTGAAAGCGAGTTGCTCGCTTTCTCCCGGAGTGGAAGAAAGGTTCGGCTGCAATTCCAAGTTCTGAACGCGCATGTAGGGGAATTGGTTTTCGAAGTCAGCCACAAACTTGCCAAGGTCATTGTAGTACGCGATGCCCCGGACGATGTACGTGACTTGTTTGTACGGGAAGTTGGCCAGCACGTTGACCTCGCTGGGCGGCTCGGGGCTGATTTGCGGGATATCCACCTTGTAGCGCAACTGGAACTCCCGGAGCATGAGCACGAACCAGGAGAACAGATCACCCGTGGCCATGCCGCTCTCGATGGCGCCAAGTTTTTGGGTCGCTTCTTTCAGATCGCTTTCGATTTTGTCCGCCGCATCGACGGCTTGCTGGACTTTGCTCAGCCGCTGTTGGGCCTTGCCCAGGTTTTGCGAAAGGTCCTTAAGTTTGGCTTTTTGCAAATTGATGATGCCATACCATACGCCGGCGATGGTCAGCAAGGTGGCCAATACCACCAGGATGAGTTGCTGCCGCTTTTCTTTGGAGAGTTTATTCATGTCAACGGGTCTTGTCCGGGTAACGGCATTCGAGGGTAAACAGCACGTGGAGTTTGCCCGACACGCTGTCAATTTGCGGCGACGACAAACTTGTCAATTTGATATTGGTGTCGTTGGTTTTCCCAAGCGCCTCCTGAAAATAGGACGAATTGGCCAGCGTTTCCTTGAATTTGTTCAACTGTTCGGCTCGTGGACTGAAGTCCTTGCCATCGAGCACGAGCGTGATCTTCTCCGTGACGCTGGCCGGCTTGCCTTTGATGACCCGGGTATCATTAGTCTTGTCCTTGACTTCAGCGTTTAAGATATATTGCTGCATCACTTTAAGGTGGACGAGTTGAACCTCATCGACGGTGGTTCGTTGCAGTGCGTTCAAGGGATTGCCGATGAGAAAACGGTTGCTGGCCAACTGCCGCAATTTGGCGACCTTCTCCTCGGTTTCTTCGAGTTTCTTCTTATTATTGATGACCTGTTGGTACTGGCTTTCCTGTGATTTTGATTTGGTTTCAAGACCGCTTAGTTTTTCGTTGTCTCGCATGATCTCGATCTGGAGCAAAACGCACCAAATCACCACGCCGGCAACCAGCACCCCCGCACCCCACATGGCGCGCTTGACCGGGTCACGGCGGCGCAATTCTTCGAGCGCTTGCGCTTCCGAGAGCAGATTGAGACGTATGGGCATAATCTGATGCTAATATGCGCCGACTGCGGCACCCAGGGCAACGGCCAGTTGCGGCGCCACTTGTTCAGTCTCCGCCATCTGTTGCGGCGGCAGTGAGAGTTTCAAAAAGCTGGTTGGATTCCAGCCTCTACAGGGAGCCGTCAATTCGGCTTGGAGCGCCCGCACGATGAATTCCGAACGGGCGGAGCCGCCGGAAATAAAAACCTGGCTCACCATTTTGTCCTGCTGATGTTCAAAAAAGTCAATCGAAGCGCGCAATTCACGTCCGAGCGGCGTCAGCAAGGATTCCAAATTAGATTGGACTTCAGAGGGCATGCCGACCTTGATGCCCTCGGCTTCGGCATAGCTGATGTTCAGGGACTCTGCCAGGCCACTGGTGAGTTTGTCTCCGCCAATCGCCACGACCCGGCTCAACACGAGGCTGCCTTCCTGCAGCAGGCAGATGGTGGAGTTCTTGAAGCCGAGGTCCACCAAGGCCACTACTTCGCGCGCGAAAACTTCCGGCATCGCCATTTCAAATGCATTCACCGGCCCGATCAATCCGGGGACGATCTGATCAGCCACCAGATTGGCGCCTTTGATGGCAGCTTGCAGGTCTTCAATGAGTTGTTTTTTTGCGCCGCCCACCAGCACTTTCAGCTTCGCCGGGCCGGGCGCCGTTTTGCCGCCCTCCGGCGGCTTGGATTCTTCGCGGGTCGGCAAGATATGGCAGTCGAATACATGACCGGGCAATTCCTGTTGCAAATAGTTCTTGGTATTGATTTTGAGGATCTGACGCATGTCATCCACCGGCAGGTGGGGCATTTCCGCGTGGCGCACGATGGATTCGTTCACGCCGATGGCCAGCACGACGAGTTTGGTGTTGGTTTCCAAGGCCTGGCTGACACTCTTCAAGTGTTCGGTCAACAATTCGGCGGAAAGATTTTTTTCGTAAATGGGAGCGTCCAGCAGGGCGTAGCGCAGTAGCGTAAAAGAGTCTCCTTTGCGCTGAATGTGGACGGCTTTGGTGGTGCGCCCGCCCAAGTCAATCGCCACTATCTGTTCTCGATTTTTTGCACGGCTGCTGAAAAACGGCAACGCCATAAGCGAGTTCGTATACAATTCAAATCTGCTTGGCAAGTAACATTACACGTTTTTTTCAAAACGTTTTTGTCGTAGAAAATGTTCCGGCACCCGGAAATTCGGGCGCGATCGAAAACTGGTGGAGCGACGAACGTGGCTTCGCCCGCGCCACATTTTATTTTCGCGCGTCACTCGCTTCGTTCGCTTCTGCGCCCGCCAGACTGTTCGCCCGTTTTTGCAACTCATCAAGAAAGGCTTGGATGACCGGCGTCGCTTTGCCCTGCCACAGAGCGCCCATGACGACCGGCGGAAAGCCTTCCAATGGAAGCGCGCGCACTTGCGGCGAAAGTTTGGCATGCGGCACAGCGATCGAAAGCCCAATGCCATAACCGTTGGCTACGTAAGGCTCCACCAGGATCAATGAACCCACTTCAATCCGGGAAAACCAATCAACTTCGAGCCGGTTCAGGCCCTCCTGAAAGTTTTTCAAGATAGCTTCATTGGCTTGGAGGCAGATGAGCGTTTCCTCGATTCTATCTTGTTGCCACAGTTCTTCAGCGGAGCGCAGCCGGCTGCTCTTTTGGACCAGCAGCACCAGCGGCAATTTGAGCATTGGCAAAGCGTGGACGCCTGCGGGCGGCTTGCCTTCGATCACCGTCACGGCCAGATCCAGCTCGCGTTTTTGCACCCAGGCTTCCAGTTGCGGCTGGTAACCGGTGCGCAGCGTCACTTTCAGATTCGGAAATTTCCTTCGCACATTTTCCAGAGGCGTGGGCAAATGGTCACGCAACACGATCTCCGACGCGCCAATGCGCACGTGTTGCGTCGCGTCGCCGCGCAGTTTGCTGGTCATGCTTTCCAAATTGTCGAAAAACGGCTGGATGAATTTGTAGAGTTCGTCGCCGGACGGCGTCAGGGCGAAAGGACGCCGCTGAAACAGGGTGACGCCGAGGAATTCCTCCAACTGCAAAATTTGTCCGCTGACGGCCGGCTGCTGGATGCCGTAGGGAATTTTGCGCACCGCTTCGCTGATGCCGCCGTGCCGTGCCACATAGTAGAACAGCTCCAGATGATGGATGTTCATTGGTTCAAGTGATGACGCGCATGTTTTATCACTTAACATGCGTAAGGCAAGCTGAGTTACTGGGCACATCTGGAGCGAGAACTAATCAAATCCCAGTCGCCAAACTTGTTGCATGCCTTTGATCGTTGCCGGGCAGTTGTTGGATCACGGGCAGGGTTGACAGGTGGATGGTGCATTGGTTGGATACATCCCATGTCAACTCGAGGCTGTGTGGTCCTGGCGGCAAATGCTGCCCTGCTGGGTCTGCTTTCAATATCTGGGCGCTCCACCGCGGCAGGATTTTCCACGGAGTCAGGGAGTCAAACCTCCGCGTCGAAGATTGACATTGTTCTTGACGAAAAAACCGGTGACGCCGAGGAGCGCGTCGCCACGGTTCTTCACGATCGTATCCTCAAACGGAGCCGGGTTGGCGTGCAAGTAGTGCGCGCGCCGAAGGAGGACGCTGACCTCCGTATTTACCTGGGCCGGGCGGGCGCGGGTGGATCGTTGGACCAATTGTGCTCAACGCACGGCGTCAGTGTACCGGGGAAGAAGCGTCCGGCACCGGAAGGTATTGCGGTGAAAACCATAATCGTGGGTCGGGTGCACAGCATCATTGCCGTCGGTGCCGACCAGCGTGGGGTGCTGTATGCGGCGGGTGAAATCCTCCGCCAAATGACTTACGAACCCGCTGCGGTGAGAGTCGGTGAGATCAACGTCGCTACGCCACCGGCCTATCGATTTCGCGGGTCTTCCGCCAACCAGGGCGGCACCATGATGCAGATCACCGGCGCGCGTTCCTGGACTCCACAAGAATGGCAGGATTACGTACTGGATCTGGCGCTGTCAGGCGCCAATTGCTTTTATGCGGGCGGTGCGCAGTTCGACTTTGTCAAATCGTTTGGGATGATGACCGTGACAGGTTGTCGTCCCAACGAGCTTACCGGTTTTCCGAAAGAGTGGCAGGCCACCGAACGTGGCAACTGGGTGTGCCCTTCGATACCGGCGGCGCGCAAAGCGTTGCTGGAAAAGTGGGACAAGGATTTTGCGCGGCGACCGGACGACGACGTCTTGCGGTTCTATGCCGGTGATCCCGGAGGATGCCGTTGTCCTCGTTGTGAGCCGTGGGGGAAGACGTTTGTACTATTATGTGAGGAGGTGGCGAACCTTTGGCTGAAGTACCACCCGAATGGCGTCGTTCAAATCGCCAATCAGGATCTCAGTAACGCCGGGGATCAGGCGATCTTTGATTATCTAAATGAAAAGCCGAGAAAGTGGCTCGAAGGCATTGCGTACGGACCTGGCAGCAGCGCCATGTCCAAATATTTCCGCAATGAGCTGCGGGAAGATCTTTTTGAGTATCCCGGTTCAGGTCCGGTGAATCGGTATTTGGCTGAGATACTGAATCAACTTCCCCGCTACCAGCACATCACCCATTATACCGACATCACGCACTGGATCAGCGCGCAATACCAGGTCGCGCATCCGGAACCAAACGTGGTGAAGATTTATGGCCGCCGCACCTTTCATGCGCGGCCCAGGGCCTTCTACGCAATTTTCCAGGCCATCATGCCCTTTTCCGAGGGCGATATTATTTATTCGGAGGGTTACCACGATGAGTTCCATCAGTACCTGTGGAATCGTCTGCTGTGGAATCCCAACCGCACCCTTGAGGATGTAATGGATGAATACTGCCGGCTGCACTTTGGTCCCGCTGCCGTCGCCGACATGCGCGGGGCGCTTTTCCAACTCGAACAAAACCTCGAATTGCCGCTGGAGGCCAACGAGGGAATTGATCGGTACTATTCTTTGGTCAAACAGGCCGGATCGAAGATCCCCGGGAATCTGATGCAGATCGATCATCGCTGGCGTTTGCACATGCAGAAAGCCGCGTTGGACAAGTATTTTCAGTTGAAGCTGCGCGCCGAGCAAAATCAGAAGGAGAAGCTGACCCGTGCGCTGGCTTCTTCCCAGGAGACTGACGCCAGGATTGCAGCCGCCAAGGCAGTATTGGGTCAACCGCTCGAAACGCCGGCCATGGTCGCCCTCCGCGAGGAAGCTGGTAAGCTCGGCGAAGAAAGCAACCAGAACTTCGGTGTCCGGAACGTTGGTTACTTCTCGATGCAGAAACCTTTGACCGACCTTGCGTGGAGCGCGAAACAGGTGGAGCGCGCCGCGGCCGCGCCGGAGGCCCAACGCGCCGCCATTCTGGAAAGTCTGATCGGCTACGAGTCGGTTGGGGCGGGCAGCTTTTATGATGACGCCGGTAATCCGGCGCGGCAGCCGCATTTGACCAAGGGCGCATCGTTTGATGGGAGCGCCATGTTGGATCCGAACAATCGTCCCAGCCAAAACACCCTGGCCTACAACCTGGAGGAACCCATCGGCGTGGTGTTCCGCTATACCGGTCTGGATTCCGCAGCTTCGTACAAGGTGCGGGTGACACTTGTGACGCTGCGTGTCCCCAGAGGGCTGACGAATATTCCGACCTCCCCGCGCCGGGTTGAAAACATCCTCGCCAACGGTCAATACATCGCCAAAGACATCGAGTTGCCCGAATATACGGCCAAACAATTCGAATACGATATTCCCAGGAAGTTGATCGAAGGCGGCATTCTGGAACTGGCCTTCGAGCGCGGACAAGGCTCGATGGGCACTGCCGTGTCAGAAGTGTGGTTGCTCAAGCAGTAGGCGTGACCCGGTAGTGGCACAGTTTGAAGTCTTACGACTCGCCATGCGCCCCGGTCTCAGGTCACCGTCTTGCCCAGCGGAGTCCGACTGATCTTGCCGGGTGTAAGGTCGTTGCTGATGCGGAACACGGCGGCGTCCACCATCCGTTTCATTTCGATGTCCACCATCAACGTCTCGTTTGGCCGCAACGCGCGTTCGAGGGCATCGAGGTCTGACTTGAAATTCAGCGTGCGGTAGAAAGCCAGGGCATCCGGGGATTCCTTCGGACGCGCCTCGATGCGGAAACCGAACTTACCTTGAAGTTTGGGCTGGCGCAGTTCGCGATCTATCACGTCCCAGTTCAAATAATATGTCAGTTTGCCGGGATCGCGCCGGTTGCGCTGGCGGTCCACGAAGAACCCTTTCGGCAATTCCTGTTCGCTGTAGCGCGGGCCGGCGGTCAGGTATAAATCGTAATCGGACAGCGTCTGGCCGCGATCATCCCGCAACCGGACGATCACCTGGGCGCAGTGGTCGTTTGGAAATTCGCGCGTCCAGAACAACGTCTTGTGTTCCTCGACGCGTTCGGCCTGCTGGGTTTGTTCCGTCAATTGCGCCAGATTACTCGCGACCTTGGCGTAGTTTGCCGGCGTCGTCACCCGCAGGCATTGGACAACCCACTGCGCCGTTGGATGGTCGCGGGAAATGCCGCGTTCCTTTGCCACTTTCGCCGGGCGCAAGCCGTCCGACGACACGCTGCGGATGATGCCGATGTCGTCGCCCGAATGGGCCAGTTTCGGCAGGATGCCGAAGGCCGTGGGCTTGGAGCGCCAGACGCGCTTGGGCTTGAGGTCGCCGGCCTCATCCTGGACGAGTTCGAGCAGGCTGTAATTGAGATTCGCGGCGGCAACGCGCACCACTCCGTCCGAACCCATTTCATCTGTGTAGCTGTTCAATACGTCGTAGAAGCTGCGGTCAATAGTCTGTCCGACGAGCACGAAGGGGAAAAGCCCGTTCCCGACGCAGTCATAATCGAGCCAGGTTTCGTTCAACGTCCAGGCCGCTCCGCTGCCCAATTCAAGCCAGTCGAGCACGCGCTCGCCCGGCTCGGCGCCCTCGACGAAGAACTTCATGCGCGACAGCCGGCTCTTGCCGAGTTGCGCCAACGCCGAGCCGTGATTGGCCGGGGCCAGCATGACAAGGTGGCTGAGCGGACAGTCGCCAAGCGACTTGCGGTAATACAAATCAATCCAGTTGCGGATGACCGGTCCGCCGGTCGAGTGGGTGATGCAAGCCAGGCGTTCGCCGGATTTGAGTTTCTTGCCGAGTTGGTCGCGGATGGCCTGCTCGAACGCCCGCGAAATGTCGTCCAGCGTGACCGTGTCGTCGAAGCTGATGTAGCGGCCGAGGTACACGTTGGACACCGTGAAAGGTTTTCCGTCCGGGCCGGTTTGCGAGGCGAGGTAGCGGGGCAGGCCGCCGTAGGTGCCGGTGTCGCGCACGCTCCAGCCGTGAACAAATATGACAATCATAATGCGGAAAGGATTAGTTTCTACCGCTTGGAACTTCGACGGAAGAAAACTCTTCCGACGAACTTTGTAAAGGTGTTTGTTCCTGGGGATAATTGGTAGCGGTGCAGTTTGAAGTTTTACGACTCGCCCGATGGCCGTGTGCAAGCACCAGCCGGGAAGACCGGATTCACTTTCAATCAATCGCCAGCCGTAGTCGGGAAATCGCCGCTAACATCCGGCAACCTGACCAGTCTGGTCATCGAGCTCAAGCCGCAAACCCGAAGGTGAACCGCGCGAGCGGGAAAGTCCCGTTGGGTCAATAGAGTTGAGGGGCAACGACGCCGCATCCTGATCCGCGCCGCGGATAAACCATGAGCAATCTGTTCAATGCCCAGGACCCATTCATAAGTCCACGCACCGCCGCAGGAAGCGGCGACGGCTGAGTGAGGTGTCGTTGAGTTTCATGTTTCGATGTGGATTCATTCGGAGACCCTGAAGAGCCGGCCATCACCTGGCGCGAGCTTGACCTCGACGACGCGCTTTCGGTTGAGCGTCCTGCCCCGAGTCCACTGGCCGGTCTGGCGATCAAGCTCCTGCAATTTCCGTCCCGGAATCATCACCGTGACCGTGGCCGTCTGCGCCTGCCGATAATCGCGGTTGACGATCATGAATGACGAGGGCCGCCCGTTCTTGCCAAACACGCCGACTACGAACTCACCTTTGCCCGCGATCTGCACCGAGCCGGGCTTGGGCAGCGCCTCGGCACCGTAGGGCAGCGGGGCGGTGTGGTATGCGCCCAACGACTCCAGTTCCATCAGCGCTGGTCCGAACTTGGCGATCTCTTTGTTCAGGGCGACCACGGGTTGCAGCAACGGCGCAGGCTGGCCATCTTGATAAAGCCCGTTGTAAGCCTTCGGCCCCCAGTAGGTGAAATAGCTGATGCCCCGTCCGCCGTAGGCCATCGTCGTAAACACCAGCCAGCGCATTGCATCGGCGTTTGGCAACCGCCACGATTTCTCGATGGTGTCCGCCTGAATGATGTTTAGAAACGGCTTGCCGGCTTCGAGTGCGGCGAGACGGATCAAGCCGAGGTTGAGAAAATACTCCTTGCCGTCCGATGCTTTGAAGAAGTGATAGTGGTCATAGCTGATCAAATCCGGTTTGACGATTTCCACGAACTGCTTGAGATGCTCGCGATAACGCAACACGATCTTGTCGCTCGCGTTCACGCCGGTGAAACCGGTCGGATACCCAACACGCGCCCGCTCGGCCTTCTCGGCGCTGACGCCGAGTTGCTGCTCGTTGGCGTAAGTGGGAAACAGGTTGATGTAAGCGAGATGCTGCGGATCGCGTTCGCGCAAGTACGCGACCAGCCTGCCCAACCCGGCAAACGCGCCAGCGCCGGGTTCGTCGGTGAGGAAATACGCTTCGAGCGCCGGATGATTTTTCACGCGCTCAATGAGCGCATCGAGTTCTGTGCGCTTGGCGGCGTCATTCAGTACGTCGGGTTGCAACAGGCCGCTCTGAAGCATCGCGCGCAAGTGGTGTCGTGCGGCGATGTCCAGGCCCTCGGGCGGAGTCCAGGTCAGATTGAAACCCTCAGCCGCCACTCGCGCCAGCGCCTCATCCGTGGCGGGCGGCGGACACCAGAAGGTGATGATGAACTGCTTCTGCGTCCAGCGCGTGCCCGTGGCCGGTGGTTCACCACGAACGGCTGGACCTGCGATTGTCAGCAGGAGCGCCATGAGTATCAAATGCTTCATAAGCAGAATGGGTTGACTGCCTCCCGGACTCTACAAGGATCCGACCGCGTGGCATAGGAAGAACCTCTCAAAAAATGGGCAGTGGTGCAGTTTGAAGTTTTACGGCTCCGCCGTCTCCTTGCCCTCCATGATCGCTTTGCAACTTGTCGTGATGGTATCACCGTGGTCACCAACCTGAGTGCCAAGCTCCGTCCGCTCCCAAGTCAGCGTCTGGGCGATGCGTCGCCGAGGCTGTGGAGATTTTGTCGGGGCCTTCCTTGTGACTTGCTCTTCGCACTTTTGGGGGTTAGAAGTTTCTTTGTATCACTAGAAACCAGACATCATAGCGAAAGGACCAACGCCATGACTCATCCCTGCTCCATTACCGCCGCCCTCTGTCTCGCGTTCCTTTTGTCCGCCGTCCCGGCTAAAGCGCTAGAGGTCGGCGTGGCCAGTTGCGACATTACGCCGGACGTGAAGGGACACACGGTGCCCATGGCCGGTTACGGCGCGCGCAAGGGTCAACCCTCCACAGGTGTGCACGACCCATTGCACGCGAAAATTCTTTTGCTGCGCGATGGCAGGCAGTCGATGGCGTTGGTTACGTGCGATCTCCGGTCCGTTACGCCTCAGCTCAAGCACCAAACTCTCCGGAAAATATCCGATCTCGGCCTCACACCGGACACTCTTTTCCTGTGTGGTTCACATACCCATGACGGCCCATCGATTTTTCCTGAGAAGTTTTGGGAACTGCAATTCGGCAAGTGCGACCCCGCGGTCGTTGACGCCATGAGCGGCGCCATTGCGGGCGGACTGCACGCCGCCGCCAAGAACCTGGCGCCGGCACGCGTGGGTTTTGGTTCTGAACGACTGGAAGGGTTTACGCATAACCGACGTTGGGGGTACGACAACGAAGCCCGTAAGGCCGCCGGCGAAACGCCCGCGATAAACCCAATTCTGTCCGTGCTGCGTGTGGACGGCAACGATGGCAAGTGCCGTGCATTGCTGGTCCACTTCGCCACGCACCCGACAATTCTGGGCGCGTCGAACATGCTGATGTCCGCCGAATGGCCCGGCGTCTTGCAGCAGTCACTTGAGAGCGCGTTCCCCGGCGCGGTGGCGCTTTACTGCAACGGTGCCGAAGGTGACCAATCGCCCGCCGGCGCCCAGGGCGCGGACGAGTTTGCGCGGGTCAAGGATTTTGGGACGCGTCTCGCCCAGCGCGCGCAAACGGTCGCGCAGAGGGTCAAAACCAAACCGAACCAACCCATCGGCATCGTGCGGATCACGCCGGACCTGCCGCCCATCGAGTTCAGTCCCGGCGCCCGGAACGGAGCTTACAAATCTTACGAGCCGCTCGCGCTGGAGGCGCTTCCCAAGCAGGCCGAAATTCAGGTGCTTCGAATTGGCGATACGGCATTGGCCGGCCTGCCCGGCGAACCGATCTGCGAAGTCGGCATGGCCACGCAGAAACAGGTCGCGGCCGCCGGATTCAAAAATGTTCTGGCCATCGGACTGGCAAATGATTACCTCGGTTACATCGTCAACGAGAAGGAATATCCCCATGCCGGCTACGAAGTGGACACCCGCTCCTACTACGGCCCTGGACTGGGCAGCTTGCTCGCCTCCAAAGCCGGCGAAGCCGCGGCGAAACTGTCTCGTTAGTTGGTTGGTTGAAATGATCTGCGCTGTTAGCCAGGTTGCTTCCAGCTTGTCTCTGCGCTGACTCGGTGGCAGAGGACCCGCCGGGCTTATGTTTGGCATTCCACGGCCCTGCAGACTTGAGCTGCTTGCTTTGAACAGTCCGGGGGCGGTAGGCGTCGTGCAATCATAAGTAACTTGACAGTTACTTAAGGTATCCATTTAGTTACGTGCAACAATGCGCGGCGCACTCCCAACCAAGACCCGGAAGCTCAAGGGAACGGCGCGCGATCCCGCGCGCACGCAGGAGCGAATCCTGGTCGCGGCCTTGCACGAATTCGCGGCCCGCGGTTTTGCCGGAGCGCGGGTGGATTGCATTGCCCGCCGGGCCAGGATCAACAAGCGGATGCTCTACCATTACTTCGGCGACAAGGATGGTTTGTTTCGCGAGGTGTTGCGACGGAAAATCGCGCAACGGGCTGCCTGGGTGTCCTCGTCGCCGGACGACCCCGGCGAGAGTCTTCCCTACTGGTTTGATTTGGCGCGGCAGGACATCGACTGGATCCGGCTGCTCGAATGGGAGGCATTGCAGGTTGGCAATGGCAGGGTGATGGATGAAGAGGCGCGCCGCAAGGCGAGTGCTGTGGCCGTGGACAACATTTCCCGTCGCCAGGGAAGCGGTCATCTCTCGGGCGAACTGGATCCGCGTCATTTGTTGCTGGCGATGATTTCGCTGACGACTTACGCGCTTGCGTTTCCTCAAGTGGCGCGATTGATCACCGGCCTGTCGCCGGACAGTCCGAAGTTTTGCAAAGAGCGGACGGAATTCCTTCGCCGGCTCGGCGCGACTCTTCGTCCGGTGAATTGTTCCGCTCATCGGAACAGCAATCCAGGCAACTAGACTCTCAGAGGGCGCAAACACATGAAACCAAACAAGTTTTCCAATGTTCAAAAGGGCCGGTTCTCCGCTCGTTTAGGTATGCGGCGGCAGTTCTTCTTTCGTGGCCTTACGCTGTTGTTGGTGAGTGTTGTCGCGTTCCTCAGTGGCTGTTCACCCAAGCTATCGCCGGACGCGAAGCAGGGGGGCGGACAAACGCGACCGCCCGTGCCGGTGTTGGTCGCTCAGGCGATCGAGACCAACGTGCCGGTGCAGCTTCGCGCCATTGGCAATGTGCTGCCCTATTCCAAAGTGACCATCCGATCACAAATTACCGGCCAGTTGAAGCAAGTGCATTTTCGCGAAGGACAGGAAGTGAAGCTGGGCGACCCCCTGTTCACGATTGATCCGCGCCCGCCGCAGGGGGCGCTCGAACAGGCCAGGGCCAATCTGGCGCGTGACCAGGCAATGTTGGAAAACGCGCGCATTGAATTCGAGCGGCAGAGGAAATTGTTCGATTCGGCTTTGATCTCGCGAGACGAATTCGACAAGGCGCGCGCCAATCGCGACGCATTGGAGGGGACCGTGCTGGCCGACCAGGCGGCTATTACCGGCGCCGCATTGAATGTCGAGTTTACCTCCATTCGTGCACCGGTCGATGGCGTCACCGGCAATCTCCTTGTCAGTCCCGGCAACATCGTCAAAGCGCCGGATGACGCCATGCTGACGGTCAACCAGATTCATCCAATCTATGTGTCGTTTACCGTGCCGGAGCACTTCCTGCCGCAGATCAAAAAAGAGATGCTCGAGAAAACGCTCAAAGTGGAAGCGACGTTTCAAAAGATGAGTGTCCCGCCGCAGCGCGGAGACTTGACGTTTATCGACAACGCGGTTGATCCAACGACGGGCATGATTCAACTCAAGGCGACGTTTCCAAACGAGAACAGCGCGCTTTGGCCCGGTCAGTTTGTGCAAGTGTCGCTGACTTTGTCCGAGCAGCCGCATGTGATTGTTGTTCCCTCGCAGGCCATCCAGAATTCACAAAAGGGTGAGTTTGTTTTCGTGGTGAAGCTGGATCAGACGGTGGAAATGCGCACGGTCGTCACTGGCATCACCCGTGACGGTGCCACTGTGGTGGAAAAAGAATTGAAGGCCGGCGAAACCGTGGTGACGGACGGTCAATTGCGATTGGTGCCGGGCGCAAAGGTGAACGTCAAAGCGCCCGACGCGCCAGTCAAGACCGCTACTGCGCAAACCAACTCACCATGAACGTGCCCGAACTATTCATTCGTCGGCCGGTCATGACGACGCTCGTCATGTCAGGCATTTTGTTGTTCGGCATCATCAGCTATCGTTACCTTCCGGTCAGCGATTTGCCCAGCGTGGATTACCCAACCATCCTGGTAAGCGCCAGCCTGCCCGGTGCCAGCCCGGAAACGATGGCTTCGGCCGTGGCCACGCCGCTGGAAAAACAGTTCTCGACGATTGCCGGCATCGATTCGATGACTTCCGTCAGTGCGCTCGGCCTCGCGCAGATTACGATTCAGTTTACGCTGGAGCGAAGCATCGATGCCGCGGCCCAGGACGTGCAGGCAGCCATCTCCAAGGCAACGCGGCAGTTGCCACCCGAGATGCCCACACCGCCGACTTACAACAAGGTCAACCCGGCGGATCAGCCGATTCTTTATCTCGCTCTGACTTCGCCGACACTCCCCTTGTCCACCGTGGACGAATACGGGGAGACGATGATGGCGCAACGCATTTCAATGGTGGACGGCGTTGCGCAGGTTTCTGTCTTCGGTTCACAACAATACGCCGTGCGCGTGCAACTCGATCCCAGCGCCCTGGCCTCGCGCGGCATCGGCATCGACGAAGTGCACAACGCCATCGCGTCTGGCAACGTGAATTTGCCGACCGGCACGCTCTATGGAAAACATAAAGCGTTCACCGTTCAGGCGACCGGCCAGCTTACCAAAGCCGCCGACTATCGCCCGCTCATTGTGGCCTATCGCAATGGTCGCCCCGTGCGTTTGGAGGAACTGGGGCGAGTGGTGGACAGCGTGCAAAACGACAAAGTGGCCAGTTGGTATAACGACACGCGGGGAATCATCCTATCCATCCAGCGCCAGCCCGGCGTCAACACGGTGAAAGTGGTGGATTCCATTCGCAAGTTGCTGCCGCAATTTCACGCTCAGCTTCCCGCCTCGGTGGACATCAACATTCTCTATGATCGCTCGCAATCGATCCGCGAATCGGTCGCTGACGTCGAATTCACCTTGCTGCTAACAGCTTGCCTGGTCGTGATGGTGATTTTCCTCTTCCTGCGGAATCTCTCCGCCACGGTGATTCCCAGTCTGGCAGTGCCGATGTCGATCATCGGCACGTTCGCGGTGATGTATCTGCTCAATTACAGCCTCGACAACCTCTCACTCATGGCGTTGACGTTGTGCGTCGGCTTCGTGGTGGACGACGCCATCGTCATGCTGGAAAATATCGTCCGTCACATGGAAGCAGGCGAGCCGCCGATGACCGCCGCCCTCAACGGTTCGCGCGAAGTCGGTTTCACAATCATCTCGATGACCTTGTCTCTCGCAGCGGTATTCATCCCCGTGCTTTTCATGAGCGGGATCCTGGGACGGTTATTGCATGAGTTTGCCGTGACCATTGCCGTGGCGGTACTGGTTTCTGGTTTCGTTTCATTGACGCTGACGCCGATGCTGTGCAGCCGGTTCGTGCGGCCGCCCAACAAGCAGAAGCACGGGCGCGTGTACGCGGCATCGGAGCGGTTTTTCGAGGGGATGCATCGGACTTACGACCACAGCCTCCAGGCGGTCATGCGCCACAGAAGGGCGACCTTGTTTGTCTCAGCCGTGGTGCTGGTGGCGACCGCATATTTATTTGTGGTGATTCCCAAAGGGTTTTTCCCGAATGAAGATACTGGACAAATCTTTGGGATAACGGAAGGCTCTCAAGGCATTTCCTTCGAGTCCATGCGCGACCATCAACTGGCAATTGCCAGAATTGTGGGCGCGAACACGAATGTAGCGAACTATACTTCATCCATCGGCGCGGGTGGCCCGACGGTTTCGGCAAATAGCGGTCGCATTTTTCTCCGTTTGAAGCCGCGTTCGGAACGTCATCAAAGCGCGGACCAGATCATTCAGGAATTGCGGCCCAAGCTGGCCAGCGTGCCTGGCATCCAGGTGTTTCTCCAAAACCCGCCGCTGATCCGGATCGGCGGCACATTTACCAAGGCGCTTTACCAATTCAGCCTTCAGGGGACTGACTCAAAGGAGCTTTATCATTGGACACCGCTGTTGATGGAGAAGATGGCCGAGTTGCCAGGCTTTCAAGATGTGACCAGCGATTTACTGATCGCCAATCCGCAGGTCATGGTGGAGATCGACCGCGACAAGGCATATTCACTGGGTGTGGCTGCGGATCAGATTGAAAATGCCTTGTATGATGCTTACGGCCAGCGTCAGGTCTCGACGATTTATACCGACATCAACGAATACTGGGTCGTGATGGAAGTGGAGCCAAAGTACCAATCTGATCCGGATGCGCTTTCGCAACTCTACATCCGCTCTTCCACGGGTAAACTCATCCAGCTCAGCGCGGTGGCCAAGCTTGCTCGCACCGTCGGTCCGATGACCGTGTCGCACCAAGGACAACTTCCGGCCGTTACTATTTCATTCAATCTGGCGCCGGGCGTCTCCCTCGGGACTGCCGTGGAGCAAATGCAAAAGCTGCAAAGCGAGATGCATCTGCCGGCGACGGTGAGCGCCAGTTTCCAGGGTTCCGCTCAAGTTTTTCAATCGTCGCTCAAAGGGCTTGGCGTGCTGCTGTTGATGTCAATTCTGGTCATCTACATCATTCTCGGAATTCTCTACGAAAGTTTCGTCCATCCGATCACGATTCTGTCCGGCCTGCCTTCCGCCGGCTTCGGCGCCTTGCTCACGCTGATGATCTTCGGAATCGATTTGAACATCTACGCGTTTGTTGGGCTGATCATGCTCGTCGGCATTGTGAAGAAAAACGCCATCATGATGATCGACTTCGCCATCGACGCGCAGCGTAAAGGCAAACCTGCGTATGACGCGATTTACCAGGGCTGCCTGCTGCGTTTCCGCCCGATCATGATGACGACCATGGCGGCGTTGATGGCCACACTCCCGATTGCACTCGGCTTTGGCGCCGGCGGAGAATCGCGCCGGCCGCTCGGACTTACGGTGGTGGGTGGACTGGTGGTTTCTCAACTGCTGACGCTTTATATCACCCCGGTGGTTTATCTTTACCTAGAAGGAGTTCGCGAATGGATGGCGCGGCACACCCATCGTCGTCGCGTTGCGTCCAGCGGAGCTGCCACGCCGGCGCCAGCGGGTTAACCTGAGCATTCAGATTGCAGCTACTCGGTCGCTTGATTACTTTCGCAGAGATTAAAAGTCCGCAACACGATCCTTGATTCGCCAGATGGAAAATGCACCTGTCAAAAAGAAACGTGGTTGCTTGTTCCGCATGTTCAGAGCGACTTTCGTTTTGCTCTTCCTGCTGGCAGGTTTTGTTTATTTCATTTACGTCCTGCCGTTCTGGGGCATTCCGTTCAACGGCTCGCGCCATGGTCGCGTGCCGCTGACACCGCCGTGGGCCTTGGAATGCTGGCTGTGGGAGGACGACGTGAACAACGAGGCTTACGTGAAGGAGTTGCTGGAAGGTTACGCGAAGTACGACTTTCCAGTGCGCACCATCCTCATCGACAGCCCGTGGAGTTGGCGTTACAACGACTTCAAGGTGGATGAAGACCGTTACCCTGAACCGGAGAAGTTCTTCCGCGGCTTGCAGGACCAGGGATATCGCGTCGTCCTCTGGATGACTTGCATGGTGGACAGTCATAGCAAGGATACCAAGGTCACCGACTCTCAGGCTTTTTATGACGAGGCGCGGTCAAAGGGTTACCTGGCAGCGCGAGGCGAGCAGTGGCGCTGGTGGAAAGGCAAGGGCGGGTTCATCGACTACACCAACCCCGATGCCATGAAGTGGTGGCATGGAATGCAGAAGCAGGTGTTGGACTGGGGCGTGGACGGCTGGAAGCTGGATGGCTGCGACACTTTCTTCTCCGGCAAACTCGGGAAGCTCCCCGTGCCGTTCAACCGCGTGCACTCCGGCTGGATGACCACGCGCCAATACATGGACCACTACGCCCGCGATGAGTACCAGTACGGACTCACCCAGAATCCCGAGTTCGTGATCATGGTCCGCGCGATGGATCGCCCTTGGAGCCATCCCGAAGGCTTTTCGCCATTGGACGCGGCGACCGTGACGTGGATGGGCGACAATCAACACACTTGGAAATACAAGGACCGCGGGATTGAAGAAGCCATCACCGACATCCTGCTCAGCGCCAAGCTCGGCTATTGCGTCACCGGCAGTGACATCGCCGGCTACAATGGCCGCAGCAATCCGGACGACATCGGCCCGGCGACGGCCGCGCTCTTGTCCTCCTGGAAGCCGAAGACGAATAGCGGAGGCCCGACCAGCGCTGAGTTTGGCACGGCTGCCGGCAAGGATGAAATTGCGCCCAACATTTATATTCGCTGGGCGGAGTTCTCGACGTTCTGTGGATTCTTTCTCAACGGCGGGCACGGTGAGCGCCGCTTGTGGAAGCGCACGCAGCCAGAGCTTGAGATCGTCCGTAAATTTTCCTGGCTCCATACCGAGATTGTTCCCTACATGTATTCGCATGTTGTGCGATGCCACCGCGGCGACAAGCCGCTCATCCGGCCGCTCACTGAAGGGAAGTTCCAATACTTGTTTGGCGAGGACTTGCTCGTGGCGCCGATTCACGAAGACAAGCTCATGCGCACGGTTTCATTGCCCTCGGGCGGTTGGCGTTATTTCTTTGACGACCACGCTGTCCTCCAAGGCCCCTTGCAAATAACACGCGACTTTCCGCTCGACGAGTTCCCGGTGTTTGTCCGCGATGGCGCCGTCGTGCCGCTGAAGGTCAAGCGCCCCTACACGCGATTTGGGGACCAGGACTCCGCGGAGTTTATGACTTGGATCATCTACCCCAAAGGCCGGAGCGAATTCACGCTGTTCCATCCCGAGACGCATCCCAACCCGGAAAAGACCACCGTGAAGGTGGACTCCGGCAAATCGTTGAAGATCGAATTCACCGGGAAGCGCGAGCCTCACATCCTTCGTATTATTTCAAAGCTGAAACCCGTCAGCGTCAACCTGGACGACAAAGACCTGCCCGAAGGAAGCGCCTGGAAGTTTGATGCAGCAGACCAGCGGATCATCATCAAGACGCGTGACTACGGCGAGGGCAGGTACGCGATTTCGTGGGAGTGATCCGTTTGTTTGTCATGGGATCTCAGCGGGAGATTCTGAAATCACGTTTCCCAACCAAGAATTACTAATGACAACCTTTTGTCTCATATGAGACAAAAGGTTGTCATGCGTGGTCGGGGCGGTCGAGGCTGAGAAAGAAACCCAGCAGCAGGAAATTGGATGGTGGTAGGTGATGGATTCGAACCATCGAAGGCGTAAGCCAGCAGATTTACAGTCTGCCCCCGTTGGCCACTTGGGTAACCTACCGCCGCAAATCCGTTTGAAGCGGACGGGGATTTAGCCAAACTCACCTGCCACCCTCAAGTTCAAAGTTTTGAATTTCCGCCGCAAATCGTTGCCGGCGCTCCTCTCAAATTAAGATTGTCATCGGGCGACGGAATGGTTACGTTCCTGTGTCGAAAGCGACCGTGTGTTCTTGACTATGGCCAACGAAACGAAAGAGCTGCCTGTGGGCGATGACTTGCTGAAAAATTCCTCGCTCTATCGCGAGTTCCAAGCCGAGCGCGAGGAGATTTTGAAGCATAAATGGATCGAATCGGAAAAAGCCGGACGTGACATCGGATTCGAACGCGCTTTGATCGATTGGATCGTGAAACATCGCGCCAAGTGGCGGAAAAGCCGGCAGACGAGCGGCCACCAAAACTGATCGGCTGGCGTCGTCTCCTTTAAGGCAGCCCGGTGAGGTTGCGAAGGAAAGCCATGAACGAACTCATTCTCAGTGGGCGAACTGGTTCGCAGGGCGGGCCGGATCGCTTTTTTTATGTCTGAATCCACGCTCATCCTGAATGCTTCCGCCGTTGAGCGCGCCCTGACCCGCATCGCCCATGAAATTGCCGAGCGCAACGACCTCAGTGCGGAAGTGGCGCTCGTCGGCATCCAGCGTGGCGGGGTTTATCTCGCTCAACGGCTCGGCACAATTTTGAGCGGTATCTGGGGGCACGCGGTGCCCACCGGCAGTCTCGACGTGAGTATGCACCGGGATGACCTCGATCAGCGGATGACCCCTGACGTTCATCCAACCCAAATGCCATTCGACCTCAACGCCAAAACCGTGGTGCTCGTGGACGACGTGCTTTTCCGCGGCCGCACCGTCCGTGCGGCGATGGATGCCCTCAACGATTTTGGCCGCCCGCAAAAAATTCAACTGGCCGTGCTCATCGACCGCGGCCATCGCGAACTGCCGATCAAGGCCGACTTTGTGGGCAAAAATGTGCCGACGGCGCTCACTGAGAATGTCCGTGTGCAACTTCAAGAAACCGACGGCAAGGACGAAGTGTGTCTCGAAAAGAAATGAGCTGGAACCGCAAACATCTGCTCGACATCGAATCGCTCACCGCGGAGGAGATCATCACCGTGCTCGACACGGCCCGCGCCTTCAAAGCCGTCGGCGAGCGCGCCATCAAGAAGGTCCCGGCGCTCCGCGGAAAGACCGTCGTCAACCTGTTCGTTGAACCGTCCACCCGCACCCGAATAAGTTTCGAGCTGGCGGCGCAACGTTTGACGGCGGACGTCATCAATTTCTCGGCGGAAGCCTCCTCGTTCAAAAAGGGCGAGACGCTCAAGGACACCGCCCGCAATCTGGAAGCGCTCAACGCCGATATCATCATCATTCGCCACAGCGCCACGGGTGCGCCGCATTTTCTCTCGCGCTTTCTGAACGCCAGTGTGATCAACGCCGGCGATGGCGCGCATGAACATCCCACACAGGCGTTGCTCGACACCTTCACCATCCGCGAAAGGAAGGGAAGCATCGCCGGGTTGAATGTCACCATCCTGGGCGACGTGCTTTACAGTCGGGTGGCTCGCTCGAACATCTGGGCGTTGTTAAAACTTGGCGCCAAAGTAACACTTTGCGGCCCGGCCACGCTCGTGCCGCGCGTCTTTGAACAAATGGGTTGCCGCGTCACTTACGATGTGGATGAAGCCATCGCCCAAGCCGACATCATCAATCTGTTGCGCATCCAGCATGAACGGCAGCGCAAAACAATGTTTCCCAGCCTCGGCGAATACACCAGTCTGTTTGGATTGAACCGGGCGCGGCTTTCGCGCGCCAAGCCGGATGCCTTGATCATGCACCCCGGCCCGATCAATCGCGGTGTGGAAATTGACAGCGATGTCGCCGATTGTGTCCGTTCGGTGATTCTGGAACAGGTAACCAACGGTCTGGCCGTGCGCATGGCGGTGTTGTTTCTGGTCAACGGCGGCAAAGGCCCGCAGGAAGTTTCCGCCTAAACTTTTCTCTGGCGCAGGGACCGCAGATTGGATTAGTGTGTGTCCGTTCACGATGCCGGTTGCCGAGGACGAGCGGCAAGGGATTGTCACCTCAGGGCAGGACTGAGGGGCAAGTCATGGAGTTGGCGGTTAACTATGAAATCGATTTCAATCCAATGGAAACACCGTTGCTTGCCAGACTGAGCGCCACGACTCTGTTCCTCCAAGAATGGGTCAACGATCCACGTCAAATCGGGGCGATTGCGCCTAGTTCCAAGAATCTTGCCGCCGCCATGGCGCGCTGGTTGCCGCCCGAACCGGATTCCTACGTGCTGGAGCTTGGCCCCGGCACTGGCGTCGTCACCCGGGCAATTCTGGAACGCGGTCACGCGCCGGATCGATTGGTCGCCATTGAAAAATCTCCGAAGATGGCGGAACACCTTCGCGAGCAGTTTCCCGAAACCCACGTCGTTACCGGCGACGCGCTCGACCTGGACGACGTATTGAAAATGCAGGTCAATCAATCCAGAAACGTCGCCGTGGTCTTTTCCAGTTTGCCATTGATGAACTTCGAGCCGGAAACCGCTGATCGCCTCGCCAGAAAAATCCGCGCCGTTCTGCGTCCGCGCGGTCGCTACGTTCAATACAGCTATCACATCGGCAAACGACAGCCGAACGCCGCCGCCGCCCATTTCCGTCTCATTGCGTCCGAGTGGGTGTTGCTGAACCTTCCGCCCGCGCGTGTGTGCGTTTACGAGAAGTAGATGACTGCCAGCGCAACCCTGCTCGGGTCGGTCGACCAGAACGCCCAGTCAATCAATTGTCGAGCATTCAGTTCCGTGTGTGAATGCCGGCAGATCCGCGATACAGCTTGCGATTCATCAAGACTCCCATGACGCTCCAGGTTCAGTCGGTATTGGTTTCGGTCATGGCTTTGGTCTTGCCATTTGGCATGCCATAAACTATTTTAGCCTCATGATTGAGACAGTTACCATGGACCCGGCGGGCCGGATTGTGTTAAACAAGCGGCTGCGTGGAAAATTGAACCTGAACGGCCCCGCCGTTTTTCGCGTCGATGCATTGGGAAACCGGATCGAACTGGAATTGATCCCTTCAAAATCTGTGTCCCGCCTGAGGAAGAAAGGTCGGCTGTTGGTGCTCGCCGGCACCGGTAAAAAGTTCAATGCCGTCGAAGCCATCGAACAGGCGCGGGCGGATCGGGAATGAAGGATTTTTTTGATTCGTCGATTTTGGTCGCGGCACTGTGCGAGGACGAATCGCATCACGCGGCCTGTAGCGCCGCACTCAATCGTGCGCGAGGCGGATGTTATTCACTCCATAGTCTGGCGGAGATTTACAACACCTTGACCGGCAAGCTCGGCATTCCTCCTGCCGACGCCCGGCAAGCCATTGACAAAAGCATCGTCGAACTTCTCGACCCCGTTACGTTGTCGCTTTCAGATTATCTGAAGGCGATTCAATCCGCCGTTCCGATCGGCAGCCGGGGCGCCGCCATTTACGATTTGCTGCTGCTCGCGTCCGCACGGAAGGCGGGCGCGGAAAGAATCTACACCCTCAATTTGCGCCATTTTCATTTTTTGGCTCCCGATTTGAAGCCTATTATTGTTTCTCCTTGAACGCCCGCTGGCCCACGAACAGCCGCCGTCCGCCTTGAAAGCCATTGTAACCGATCGACCGTCGGAAACGGGATTCCAACGCTGAAAGCCGCCTTCCCACGTCGGCGGCTACGCCGGAAAAACCAATCGGCAAATAATGACCGAAGCAATGATTCCCACCAAGTCTGCCGTCAATCCCGCCAGCACCGCGTATCGTGTGCGCCGCACGCTCACCGCGCCGAAATAAACTGCCAGCACATAAAATGTCGTTTCCGTGCTTCCGTAAATCGTCCCCGCCATGCGCGCAATCAAGCTGTCTGGCCCGAATTGCTTCACCAGTTCTGTGAAAATTCCAAGCGACCCGCTGCCGCTCAATGGCCGCATCAAGGCCAGCGGCAGCAAGTCGGATGGGAAGTGCAAAACATCCATCAGCGGCTTGAGCCACGCTGTGATCAACTCAATGCCGCCGGCCGCGCGGAACATGCCGATGGCCACCAGGATCGCCACCAAATACGGCACGATGCGAATCGCCACCTCGAACCCTTCCTTCGCTCCGTCCACGAATTCTTCATAGACCTTTACCCGCCGCAGTGCTGCGTAAAGCGGAAATGCCGAAAGCAGAAACGGAATCGAGAGTTTGGAAATCGAATCTACCACCCGGACAAAAGTTGTTTGCGCCGCGGATTCGGCGGACAACTCCAAACCCAACACACTCGGAAACGCCAACCGCAGAAACAACACAAGGAAGAAAAACGCGTACGAGGCGAGAATGACGCCGCCCCACCATCGCAGCGGTTGCAACGTGGCTGCCTCCTTGACGGCAGCTCTGTCAGTCTCTTGATTGGTAGCAGCCGACGTCAGTCGGCTCTGACTGTTTCGGATTTCAGAGTGAGCCTCGTTACCTCGGCTGCTACCCGATTCATCAGCGCGGGGTGCTTCCGCCAACCGGAATATCGGCAACCGGCTGAGAAACTTCGCCATCGTCACGCCGCAAAAGCACGCGCAGGCCGTGGCAATGATCGCCGTGCCCACGATCGCCGTTGGGTTGGGGGATTTGTTCGCGGCCAGAATCGCGATGGCTGTGACCGGAATGAGCTGCACGGAACTGGTATTGATCGCGAGAAAGGTGCACATCGCATTCGTCGCCGTGCCGGGACGCGGGTTGAGCGATTCCAGGTCCTTCATTGCGCGCAGGCCGAGCGGCGTGGCGGCGTTGCCCAGACCGAGCATGTTCGCGGCGATGTTCATCAACATCGAACCCATCGCCGGATGATCGGACGGGACATCCGCGAAAATTCGGCGCATGACGGGCCGCAGCGCGCGTGCGAGCAACGTCACCAGCCCCGCGCGTTCGGCCACGCGCATGATGCCGAGCCACAGCGCCATGATGCCGATCAGCGGAAACGCCGTCTTGACCACCGCGAACTCGGCCATCTCGAAACTTTTGTCGGCGACCTCCTTGAGCCGGCCGTCCCAACCGCCGATGAGCACGGCGCCCACGACCAGTCCAAGCCAGATGTAGTTGAGCATCGCGACGAGGCTACAATCGAAAGGGAAAGTGGGAAAGTGGGAAAGTGGCGCGCGAGAAAACTTCAATTACCCAATCACTCAAGCACCCAAACAACCAAATACCCAACTGTTTCCAGGCCCAATACTTTGCGCCGCTCGCGGTTTGGGCGTTTGTGTTTTGGGTGCTTGGATTTTGGGTGTTTGGGTATTTTTCAGGGTTTGTCTGGCACTTCGATTACGTCGCCGTCGCGCAGCCAGAGGTCGTCTTGACGCGGCTTTTTGCCATCCAGGAACTCCTGCGCATTCACAACGAATTCCTTCGTCTCGTTCGTCGCAGGGTTGGTTCGTTTGACCTTGATGCGAGACAGGTCAGAGGAAGAGCGGAGAATTCTTCGCACTGTGTCTTGCTGAAGCGCGGACGAGAGATACGCTGCTTCTGAACGGCCTTGAATCGCGACTTCGTTCGGCTGGCCTTTGATAACGAAGATTACCTGCCGTGACAGACACTCTAGGAGTTGTTGATCCTGATTGTGAGTCAAACCAACCGCCGTTTCCGACAAGGCGTGCTCCCGTTCCCGGATTTCAACCAAATCGCCAAATTCAAGACTTACATCCTTTGTTCGATCAAAACCGTTTGTCCCTCCAAGTACATTCACTTGAATTTCCTTTTGCTCGCCCGCTTTGGTTCCAGTCCGCCGCACGATAGTAATCCTTGAAAAGTCCGGGAAAGACAGTGCGGTGGGGTTCTGCTGGTAGGAAACCAAGGAACCGCCAACGAACTTCTGCGAGTTGACGGGTTGAGGATAAAAGTTGCGAACCGCCTCCAGCACGGTGAAACCGTTGATTCCATTTGCATCTTTTCTGAACACGATCTGCTGGGGAACACCTGCCCGCGTCACGCGAACGCTGGAAAAGTCCGGCAACTCATCCAGCGCGCCGTGCTGGCGGAGTAATTCAGCCAACTCACCGCTTTTCGGCTTCAGGATATCCAGCGGGGTTTGACCCTGGTTGTTCCGGATGTTGGGATCAGCGCCTCTTGCCAATAGCAGTTCAACAAATTCCTTCCGACCGATCTGAACCGCATGATGCAGCGGAGTCATGCCGCTCTTGTCCTTGGCGTTTGGATCTGCCTTAGCATCCAGAAGCGCGGCCACGATGGCTTTGTCCTGAAGGTTGCCAATGGCGATGACCAGAGGCGCATAGCCGTCGGCACGGAGTTGGTCGGGATTTGCTCCGTTCGCCAGCAGCAATCTTATCACGTCCACTTTTCGGCTGTTGATGGCGTTCCAAAGCGCTGTGTTGCCTTGCGCGTCCAGCAGATTTGGATTGGCCTTGTGCATCAGCAGCAACGAAACGATCTCGGCGTCTCCGTTGCCGGCGGCGATCATCAATGGCGTGACCTCAGCCTGGCCGCGAACAGCAGTTGCGTTCGGATTGGCGCCGTGTTCGAGCAGGAGCTTTGCAACATCGCGGTGCCCACCGCTTGCGGCGTGGTGCAACGGGGTTGATGCACCTGTGGCAGGCTCGCTGCCGTTCGCTTCCGCGCCCGCGGCAAGCAGTTGAGCCGCAATGGCCGTCTTGCCCAGAATCGCCGCGAGGTCGAGCGGCGATTCACCGAAGGAATTGCGCAAGGTCAGGTCCGCACGATTGGTCAGCAGCAGGGAGACCATCGCCGCGTCTCCGCGCACGACGGCGAAATGAAGCGGCGCACCTTCGGTCGTCCGATCGCGCCCCCAATTCTTGCGCGTTCGGCTGACAATGTTCGGATCCACTCCGTGCGCGAGCAGCGCCGCTGCCACGGGCCGAGAGCCGTTCTCCACTGCAAGGGTAAGCGAAGTGCGCGCCGTTTCGTCGCGGAGGTTCGGGTCGGCCTTGGCGGCCAACAGAGCTTCAGCGACCGACAGGAATCCGCGTTCTGCCGCCCGGTGCAGAGCCGTCTGACCCGCGCCGTCGACGGCATTGACCGCCGCTCCGCGTCGCAGGAGCAATTCGACCATCGCTTTATGCCCGTCACCTGCGGCGTAGGAGAGGGGCCGATTCAAGTTCACGTCCGCGCCATTGGACAACAGGAACTCCGCGACTCGCGACTGCGCCATGCGGGCAGCGCGGCACAGCGGCGTGAGGTTGGGATCACCCGACGGTGCGTTGATGAGGTCGGGGCTGTTCTGGATCATCGCCTGGATGCGGCGGATTTCTTTTTCCTCGTCGTCGGTCGTGGCAAGGGCGTCACTGCCGCCGCCGGAAGCATTTTTCTCAGATGATGCTTGCTCCGTTTTTGCCGCTTGAAGTGCAGCTTTCATTTTCAGCTCCAGTCCTTGCATCACGCCTTCCAACTGGGCATTGATCTGATTATTGATCGTGTCCAAAACCGCACGGGCCTTCTGCACTTCTGAACTCTCCGGGCCATAATCCTTTTGGAGACCGGCCAAGTTTTGTTCCGCCCGGCTCAAGTCCTGCATCAACGTGGTCAAATACGGATTGGGATAATTTTGCTGGATGGCGATCCGCCGCTTTTCGGGGGTCAGCCTTTTCAGTTCCTCAATTTGTGCTTGCATGGAAGCCGCTTCAGTTTGCGCAGCGTTTTGTTGCACATTTCTGCGCAGTGCCTCTGTGAAAGCCTCGGGACCGGATTGTGGACGTTGCACATTGTTCCGACTCAATTTCACCAAGTCGGTTTGATCGGAGAAATCCCGCAGTATGCGTTCGTATTGGACATTTGCTTCGTTGGTCTTGCCGAGTTTGCGATAACATTCGCCCAAACGGAAGATGGCCGTGGCCGCCAGTTGCCGGTCTTTGTCGAATCGCGCGGCGACCGATTGATACGCCTGAATGGCCGCGTCCAGATTGCGATTGGCTTCTTCTTCAAACAATCCTTTCTGGAGCGCGCTGCTGAGGTCGTTGGTGGCCGCGCGAACGAGAGTTGCGGCGATCAGAAGAATTCCGCCGAGCAAAAGTTTTGTCTTCATAGTTGTCTGATTTCTTTCAAGTTTGACGCAACCGGCCTCAACCAATTGTCACACTTTTGTAAAATCGGCTGGCCGCAAAAAAGCAAAAACATCCAATAACCAACGCCCAACATCGAACATCCAATTGCCGCTGGTTGCTCGCCGTTCAATTGAGTGTTGGTTGTTCGATGTTGGATGTTGGATGTTCATCTTGTTTCGAGCCGGTATCCCACCCCAGGCACGGTCTTGATCCAGCGCGGTTCGTCGGGATTGTTCGATGTTGGCGCGCAAATTTGCAATGTGATTGTCCACCGTGCGCGTGGGCGGGAATCCAGCGAGGCCCCAGACCGCGTCGAGAAACCGTTCGCGCGACACCAGCTCCCCGGTCGTTTCGTTCCCCGCGAACGGCCGGTGGTAGCTTGCGGGGAGTTTGCGGCGCACCCGGAGGAGTCTCTGTCGCCTTGGCGGCTTTCAGCGGATTTGGGACGGTCGGCGGCAGAAGGATCGCCCCGCGTCGAGGAATGCATCTGCAAACGATCGAAGCTCGGTTCGACCGCCAAGACGGCCGGCCTCGCCCGCCACGCCGAATTGAAACTAGCCACACGAGCAAAGCTCGTGACGCGTTCAACTTTCCACAGTAGGCAATGTCGTTGTTACTCCGCCACCACTCTAGTCGCCCGGCTTTGCGCGGCGCGTTTGCGTTTGGTTTCGTCGAGTTCCTTCTTGCGCAGGCGCAGGTTCTTCGGCGTGGCTTCCACGTACTCATCCGGGCCGATGTATTCAAGCGCGCGTTCGAGCGACATCCGCAACGGCGCGTCGAGTTGGATGCCTTTGCCATCGCCTTGCGAACGCATGTTGGTCAGACGTTTCGCCTTGCACGGGTTGACCGGAATGTCGTTCTCGCGGGCGTTTTCGCCGACGATCATCCCGACGTAAATCTGTTCGCCCGGTTCGACCATGAGCCGTCCGCGTTCCTGGACCATGTTCAGCGCGTAGGCCATCGCTTCGCCGGATTCCATGCTGACGAGCGAACCATTCTTGCGCGCGGCAATGTCGCCGCGGTCCGCGCCATACTCGTGGAAGAGATGGCTCATGACGCCGAGGCCGCGCGTCTGGTTGACGAGGTCGGTTTCAAAACCGATGAGGCCGCGCGTGGGAATCAACGCTTCAATGCTCACTTCATCACCGTGATGATTCATGTTGATGATTTCGCCCTTGCGGTCGGCCAGGTTTTGCAACACGTCGCCCATGGAGCTTTTGGGGATTTCGAGGAAGAGCTTTTCAATCGGCTCCAGCAGGTGGCCGTCCTTGTCTTTGCGATAAATCACTTCGGGACGGGAAACCAGGACTTCGTAACCTTCGCGTCGCATCTGCTCGACGAGGATGGCGATCTGCATTTCACCGCGCCCGCTGACGTTGAAAATGTTCGGCGCGTCCGTCTGCTCGACCCGCAGCGCGACGTTGGTGCGGGTTTCCTTGACGAGCCGTTCCCAGATGTGACGGGCGGTGACGAGTTTGCCGTCCTGCCCGGCGAGCGGACTGTCGTTGACGGCGAATTGCATTTGAATCGTCGGTGGATCGATCGGCACATACGGGACCGGCGTCACGGTCTCGGAGTTGGTGATGGTTTCGCTGATGAACACATCGTCGAAGCCGGTCACGCCAATGATGTCGCCGGCATGGGCTTCCTGGATTTCAATCCGTTGCAATCCTTGAAAATGAAAGAGCGCGGTGGCTTTGGACTTCGTTCTGTTGCCGTTGCCGTGGATGCAAACGAGCGGATCGCCGACCTTGATCTGGCCGCAGAGAATCTTGCCCAGCGCAATTCGACCCAGGTAATCGGAGTAATCCAGATTGGCGACGAGCAATTTCAAATCGGTGCCCGCATGGGCGCGGGGCGGCGGGATGTGTTTGATGATCGCCTCGAACAACGGGTCCATGGTGCCGCTGACGTGCTCCAATTCCACCTTGGCGAATCCGAGCTTGGCGCTGGCATAAATGACCGGGAAATCAAGTTGCTCATCGGTCGCATGGAGCGAGACGAACAATTCAAACACCGCGTCGAGCACCTTGTGGGGCATGGCATTTTCGCGGTCGATCTTGTTGATGACGACGATGGGTTTGGCGCCGACTTCGAGCGCCTTGCGAAGGACGAAGCGCGTCTGGGCCTGCGGGCCATCCACCGAATCGACGACCAGCAACACACCGTCGATCATGTTGAGAATGCGTTCGACCTCGCCGCCAAAATCCGCGTGGCCGGGCGTGTCAACAATGTTGACGTGATAATCCTTGTATTTGAACGCGGCGTTCTTGGCCTTGATGGTGATGCCTTTTTCGCGCTCCAGATCCATGGAGTCCATGATGCGCTCCTCGGCGGCGATGGCCTGGTTGGCGCGAAAGGTGCCCGACTGTTTCAACAGGCAATCGACGAGCGTCGTCTTGCCGTGGTCAACGTGGGCGATGATGGCGATGTTGCGTATATGCTGCATAATTTTTCAGACCGAGCCGCGTAGTATGCCTTGTGGAATGGAAAGGTCAAGTGTTGGTTAAGCCCGACAGGGATACTGGGATGCTTTTCGATCGTTCGGAAGAAAGTATTTGCCCCGTTCCGGTGACGATGATGACCGCTTTGGTGGTGACCAGAGACTTATATTATCTATCGCCGGTTGCTAGGGGTAAGTCGTTGACACAACTCCGGGCGGTCCAGCGTTGCCCGGTGATCTGCCGCCGTCCCCGCCGTTGCCGAGGGTGAAACTCAGCGAATTCGTTTGTGGATTCGAACTGCCGGCACGCACAAGCCCGATCGAAGGCCCGCCGGCCCCACCGCCACCATGTCCGCCGTTGCCGCCGTTGCCACCGTCACCCCCGCGACCTCCATTTGAGCCATCGTCTTGTTCACCGCCGCCGCCGTAATTGTTCCCTGCGCCGAGAAGTGTTGCGGCATGAGCGCCGAGGCCGCCAGCACCACCGCCGCCGCCAGCGCCGCCGCCGCCGCCGCCGCCGCCATTGCCGGTAGCGAGTGTGCTGTTCTCAATTCCCGCGTCCGAGTTCCAGAGATAAATGGCGAACGAACCACCGCCGGATTGGCCACCAGTGCCGGCAGTTCCGGCGCAACCCCCGCCACCACCCCCGCCACCACCCCCGCCATAGGAATCGCAGTTAACAGTACCACCACCTCCCCCCCCGCCGCCGCCGCCGCCGTTACCGGGGGTACCGCCAGTGCCCGAGCTGCCACTCGTTGAGGCGTATCCCAGTTGCGTGTAGCCGCCCTGCAATCCGGCACTACCATTCAGGCCATTGGTGCCATTCGCGCCGTTGCTGCCCCAATAGTTGGTGGGCGTATCCCAATTTCCATTACAGCAAGGAGTGCCTTGGCCGCCAAGGGTGCCGCCAGCACCGATGAGACCGGACGAGCCTGATGAACCGCCGTTACCGGGACCGCCACCTTGACCTCCGGTTCGCCCGCAAGGCGAAGTTCCACCTGGGCCGCCACCCGGCCGGTTGCAAGAACTGCAAAAGCCGGAACTATCTTCGCAGCCAGGCTGACCGAGCTGGCCGTCTACAGCGTTTGCTCCGTTAACGCCGCTGAAACCCGCAATTCCGTTCCCACCATTGCCTGCCTGAATCGAACAGCGCCGGATAACCAGGCCGGAACCGTTAAGGGCATAAATGCCATAGGCGCTTGCCCCTGCACCTGACGCGTTCCCACCGGTGATCGTCAAATGATCCAGCGTCGTCCTGTTCGTGAGATTGCCAGCGTTTACCGCCGTTGCGTTGGTGACCGTGACATTGACAGTGAACGCATCGTTGCGCGACCAATCGGCAGAACTGTAGCCACCATAAATGGAAACTCCATTGGAAAGATTCAGCGTGCCTGAAGTATAAACGCCAGCCGCTACGTAAACGTCCTTGTTTGCCGCTGCCGCGCGCTGAATGCCTTCCGCCAAGGTGCGCACGGGCTGCGCCATCGTTCCAGGAAAGCCGTCATTACCGGACGTCGCGACGAAGATCGCCCGCGTCACATCGCCATCAATGCCATCGCCATTCGAATCGATGAAAGCGTCGTCCGGTTCATCAACGATGTTGCTGGCGGCGAGAAAGAGGCGGAAGAACAAAGCGTTGTTCGTCGGTGGGAGCAATACGTAGAACGTGCCGGTACCCGGGGCGGGCAGTTGCGGTACGGCGGTCCAGTCGTTGGATGACGGCAGCGTGGTGGTTTGTTGCAGAATGATATTCGTGGAATTGGTGGCCGACCAGGAGAGCAAGACGTTCGTGCCCTGCCAGGCGATGTCAAGTTTGGGTTGCGCCAGCCCGATCATGAAGAGCAAACTTGAGCCCAGAAGAATTCCGATGGATACACGGAACAGTTTCATAACGATTGTGTTTCGAAGCACGCTTACAAAAGTAGGAAGCATTTTCAAGCTTTACGTCAGCGTTGGTCAAGCCCGGCAGGGATTCTTTGCGGGGGGGGCGCACCCGGCACGTATCAATGTTACGCGACGAACCAGGGTTGATCTCAATGTCCGAGGGCGCCACTGGTGCGTCCAACGCAACGGTTTCACGTAGTTTTGAGTTGAAGATTCCTGCAACAATCGCGAAATTCACCTTGGCGCTTTCAGAACAATTATGAAGACAATAACATCGATGACGGGTTTGTGCGTAGTGATGTTTGGTTTGCTTGCCAGCGCCTGTAACAAGCCCCAGCCC
The DNA here is from genome assembly GCA_016200005.1 of Verrucomicrobiota bacterium. NCBI lineage: Bacteria > Pseudomonadati > Verrucomicrobiota > Verrucomicrobiota bacterium. The sequence continues at coordinate 47,585 of JACQFP010000020.1, forward strand.
GCAGTGAAGGTTGACCCGCATTCGCCGGAAGCCGTGAACAATGTTTTGCAACAGCAACCAGCATTGCTGAGCACAGCATTCAAGACCAACGACCTTCTGTTCATCCATAACCAGATGTATTACATCGGCACTTTCGTGGATGCGTTATCTCGTAAGCTGGAGGGTGACAAGAAGGAGCGAGTGGACCCCATATTGGTGGAGCTTAAACAGATTATTGAGGAAATTGATAATTCGGCAGGCCGCCGCCACAAAGATGCCACGGAAGCCAACCTCGAGAACTTCTACGCGGTGCTGAAGCGGTTGGATGCGGAATTCAAGCCCGCCATTACGAATAGGTGACGGCCCTTCACCAAACACGGTCAATCCCGGCTTCATCAACTCAAACGATTATCGCTGGGCAAGAACCCCAAATGATTCTTGACACCACAGGTGTAACAATTATTTTTGTATCACTTAAAATCCCAAAAGGTTCATGAAAACTACCGACGTTTCGTCGGTGACCAGAATGGTCGCCGAGAAAGAGACGCATAGCGTCCTGAGTTTCACCCGACGGTTTCGAATTACCCGCCACTCCGCGCGGTCATCAGGGCGGGCATTCACGTTGATTGAGTTGTTGGTCGTCATTGCCATCATCGCCATTCTCGCGGGCCTTCTTTTGCCCGCCTTGTCAAAAGCGAAGGCGAAAGGCCAGCATGTCAGTTGCATCAACAATCTAAAACAAATCGGGCTGGCGTTTATGCTTTACGTGGGCGACTACCGGGACACTTTTCCCGGATGCGCCGCCCGACAACCTACCCCGCCGGTGGACGAAGACTGGATTTATTGGAATTGCGATGATGCTAGGATTACCGCCAACTCTCGGAGGGCAGATATCAACAATGGGGCCATCGTTCCATTTATCGGCCGCTTCGTCACCAATCTGTTTCAATGCCCGTCCGACCGAGACATTAAGGTGCGCGCAGCTACTCCGAACGGACAACCAGTGGGAAACTACCTTTACAGTTACACAGCCAACAGTTGGTTCGAGGGTACTGGCCTGACGATGAACGGGATCAACCACGGTATTACTTCGCTTATTCCTGGTGATCCGGGTTACGGTGACCCGCTGCTCTTCAAATCAACCACGGTTCGCCGCCCAGGGGCCAAGCTCATGCTCGTTGAAGAACACGCCTACAGGAATTTGCCCGACGATGGGCGGTGGACCCCGACCACGGTCAGACTCATTGGCCTGGCACATCCCCCGCCGTTCACTTCCTTGCCCAGCTACATCAGCAACCGCCACTCCGGTAAGGGGACCGTTACTTTTGCCGATGGGCACGTTGAAACGGTGAAACCCAGTTTTGGCAATCTGCCGGAACATTTTGATACCATCTACTGATGGAACCCAACTTCCGAATAAAGAGGATGCTCCCGCGTAAGTTCACCACGAATTCATTTGTGCGCGCAATCAAATGCAACATTTCCTTACCTGGTTCGGTCGATCGAACTGTGACACCCGTGTAAGAAAATCAACGGGCATCCTTTCATGGTTTCAGGATTTGATTACTGCGAGACGTGGTAAATAATACAAACAACGGCCGTTCAGAAAATCTAAAGTGGAAGCCGGCTGTGAAAGCGAAATTCATAACTCTCAAGTGGAAAAAAAAGTAAAAAAAACACTTGCATGGAAACTTGATCGTTTGTAGAAATAGGCATAACCCAATGGCTGTCATTGAACAGACGTTCTGAAAATCTCAACTCAACCCCCATGAGAACCATGAAAACAAAAATCATAACACTCCTCGCATTGGTCATAACTTCGTCGCTCTCGCTGGCCCAAGTGGGCTCGCCGGAAGACGCCGGGCTGACCCCACGAACGTCGACAATCGACGTCAACACCAACTACAACAACAACAGTCTCGAGACTGGTGACATTACCATCACGTCTAATACCAATGTGGTCTTGGCATATGAGGATGACGACGGCGGGATCTTGGATTTTGAAGCTAATTGGACGGTGTATAGCGCGCTGGGCGCTTTGCTCACGCCGGCGGTAACGATCACAAATATTGTGGGTAGCGCATGCTTTGCGACCGCGGAAGCGATCACGAACTGCACGACTCGGTCCTTCTTCCGTTCGAATGGCAGTCCGACTCCGCATTACACTGGAGATTACGGAGGGAAGGCCAAGGGCAACTGGTTTGGCCCGGGGTTTGGGTTTATGGCCGGGTGCGACGGTATCGCTTGTGAAATTCCAGAGTTGACCGCCATCAACGTAGATGGCGGCGGTGCTACGGCGAATGGTTCTCCGTTCGTGCAGTTGCTTAACAACGATGGTAGCCGGAACACATCTGCGGGAGGTCCGGACGTGGCAGGGATTGTGTCATTTTCCGACGCAGATACAGAACCGAACGGCGGTAACGGTGATATCCGGCCAACTGATCTTGAATTCTTGTCCAACGGGAACATCGTGATCGCGGGCTTTAGCCGTCAGACAGAAGACCGTGCGCTAACCGGCCAGACCAACGGCAACGTTGTGGTTTATAAAGTCTTGAATTCGTCGGGCGGGGTGGTGAAGGCTTATTCAGTGGCGACTTCAGAACTGGCTGGCGATCAGACGGCGGGGCAGGACGCGTGGCACGGTGTGGCGGCGACAGCCAATGGTTTTGCGATCCGCTTTAGTCAGGCTGGGGACAAGATGCGCTTGTTTGACAATAATGGCAACCCGCTGGGGACGAACATCAATGTTGCAGCAGTGACGGGCCATCCAGAAGCGGCCACTGCTGGTCGCGGGGACGGCATGGGTTTCAAAGGCAATGGCAACGACGCTTATGTGTATGCCGTTAACAGCGGCGCAGGAGGACCCTGGGTAACGGTGTTTAACGCCAATGGCACTGTGCGTTACTCGCGCGCGGTTACGGAAACGAACGACTCGGGCCTATACGCCAATTCCGACCGTCTGGATGCGGCCATTGACGAAGCCGGGAGGGTCATTGTAGCGTTTGACGCCTCAAATAATGACACTAATAACGGCAACGTGTTCCGCTTGACTCAAGCGCGCGTGTTCGATCCTTGTGGTAATCCCATTGGGCCCGTGTTCTATGTGAGCGAGCGCGAGAATGCGACTAATGCCATCGCGGGCAACACTGCTGGACGGCCGCGCGTTGCTTGGCGAGGCAATACCATCGCCGTGATGTGGGGCAGTCTGAACAGCCCGGTCCTTGCAGATAATGTTCTTGCCCTCAGAATATTTGACGCCCCGCCCTGCAATCTAACTCCCTGCAGCGCCAGCGCGGCTGGCATGACGACCATTGTGCCGGATAAAGCCCTCTGGTACAATTCCGCCAACTTCTACACAAATGGTCCGCTCAACCCGGCGGTACAAGTTCCGAACTTGGGGAACTGGGAACCTTTCTGCAGCGTGCTGGGCAATAGCACGTTCCTGATTGAAGCCAACACTTTTGCCGACGATGGAGCTCAAGTGAATCAGCGCTACGCAGTCACTTTACAGCCCGTCGGTGGCGGCACGGCCAAGATCGGTGAGGCGTTCTACACCGACGCGGGTGCGGCTTACCGGGGGCAAATTAACGGTTCCCGCCAAAACGGAAACCCTGGCCGCGTGGCCGGTGATAAGCGTCCGGGCGCCACGAGCTTTATTGCTGGCGGTGAATCTTCGCCTGATGGATTTGCGCCATTCCTGTCCGACACCCGTTGGGCTGCCGGGACCACGAGCGGCATGTACAACGGAGGGAACCGTTACGGTGCCGTTCAAACCTATTCGTTGAATACTTCAACCTTGGTGCAAAGTCCACTCCACAAGGCCTTCGATGCTGTCAATGGTCAGCAGACGGCTGCGTATGCGGGAAATGCACCGGAAGTCTCCCGTTTTGGCGGCGGACTGACGGTCTTGGACAATGGGAACAGCGTGGTAGTGATTCATGACAAGACGACCTACACCGATCCCGCTGCCAACGTCACTACTTTTGCGATCATAACACCGAGTGGTGGAATCGTGAAAAGCAACACACTGGTTGATCCGCGGGACATTTGGGACAATGTGAGCGCGTTCAAGGGTGGGTTTGCTGTGCGTTGCCATGACACGATTTACTTCTACAACAACGCCGGGAATCTCCAAGGCTCGACTCTGCAAAGCGCGTCGGGGGTCAGCTTTGACACAGGTCGTGGGGACGGGACGCGCATTGCCTCTCATATCTTCAGCCCGTACGTTTATCTGGCTGGTGAGATCAACGAAGGCACGAATGGTATTGTCCGGTTGGCGGTTTGGGATTCACGGACACGAGCGTTTGTCGCCCAGACAGCGATTACGACCTGTTACCAGCCAGGTGATGGAGGTGGAAATCATGGCCCGGACCGCGTGAATCTGGCAGTGGATGCCTGTGATCGCGTGTGTGTCACATACGCAGTCAATCCAGATAATTCCGATGCGGCCAATTTCTCGTTTCGCCAAATCGCGGCGCGGGTGGTGCAGTTCAATCCGCGTAGGAGTAACTTCAGCTTCCTGAGCCCCGAGTTCTTCCCGTTTGTGAATCAGGACCGGGTTGGTGCTGGAGTACAAACGATTCAGACCATCGGTTCCAGCGTTGCCATGACGACGAAGGAAATCTGCATCGCCGCGAAAGGCTCGATCAACAGCACGAACAACCCGTCCGCGGGTGCTGATTCGGCGACTGAGACGACTGTCTATACGGTCATCAGCCATCCGGCGCCCGAGGCTGATCCGACACTGCCGATCCTGGGCATTGCCCAGTCAGGAAGTAATGTCATCGTTTCGTGGGCGACGAACACGTGCGATTACGTTGTCCAGAGCGCGACGAGCGTCACGGGTCCCTACGCCGACCTGAGTCCGCAGCCACCGATCGTCGTTGTTGGCGGCTCGAAGACGGTGACCATACCGATCGGAAGCGGCAACTTGTTCGTCCGGTTGGTGCGATAATAGAACTCCAAACACGGCCGACCGGATTTAGCGTCGGTTCAAGGCCCGCCGAAAGGCGGGCCTTTTTTGTCACGCAATGCCCCGCAAGACGTACGGAAATGTGAATGTCACGCTGGCCCAGCTTCATGTATAAATGTCGATCTGGCCGAGCAACCACCCTGGCTCTGACAAGGGAGCGTTTCGAACCTCCGGGTTGGGAGCATGGTTTCTCCGCCTGACCAAAATCTGTCCGAGAATCAAAGCCGGGCGCAGACCGAGTACGTAACTGACTTGTCTGGCGTGTGGACTGACAGTTGGTTGGCTTGGAGTCGATTCGCGTCTCATCGACAGGCTTGCCACTTTCTCTCGCGTCTCGCTACCCTTGTCCTGGTGACGATGAAATTCTTTATCTTGGAAACGTAACATCCGGAATACCGCATGAGCATTCGCGTACGATTTGCACCCAGCCCGACGGGTTTTCTCCACATCGGCGGCGCGCGCACCGCGCTGTTCAACTGGCTTTACGCCCGGCACACCGGCGGCACGTTTGTCCTGCGCATCGAAGACACCGACGCCGCGCGCAACACGCAGGAAGCTGTGGACGTGATCCTCAACGGCCTGCGCTGGCTTGGCCTGCATTGGGACGAAGGTCCGCTCACGAGCGATGCCACCGGCGCCTGCAAGGGTGACCGCGGCCCGTATTTCCAAAGTCAGCGCAGTGAGAACTACCAACGCCGCGTCGAAGCGTTGCTCTCGCACGGGCTCGCCTACGAACACGAGGGCGCGATCAAATTCAAGATGCAACGCGAGCCGATTGTCATCCCCGACCTCGTCGTCGGCGACGTGCTCCGTAAACTCACCGACCGCGAGGAAGCCGACCCCGACTTCGTCATCGTTCGCTCGGACGGCCAGCCGGTGTTCCACTTCGTCAACGTCGTGGACGATCTGGAGATGGGCATCACGCACGTCATTCGCGGCGAGGATCACCTGAGCAACACCGCCAAGCACATCGCGCTTTTCCGCGCGTTTGGCGTCGAGCCGCCGCGCTACGCGCACATCCCGCTCATCCTGAACGCCGACGGCAGCAAGATGAGCAAGCGCGACCGCGGCGCGTCCCTCACGACTTATCTCGACGAAGGTTTTCTACCCGAAGCCGTGAACAACTATCTGTGCCTCCTCGGCTGGTCACCCAAGGAGAACACGGAAAAAATTTCGCTCGCCGAAGTCGTCGAGCGCTTCGACCTGCCGCAAATTCTCCGCCACAACGCCAGGTTCGACTTCGACAAACTCCTCTGGCTGCAAGGCGAATACTGTCGCGAACTGCCTAACGACCGCTTCTACGAACTCGCCGTCCACGCGCTCGCCAAGGCCGGCATTGACACCAACAAGCACGACGTGAACTACGTCAAAGCCGCGCTCGACACCTGCAAAGGCAAAATCAAAACCTTCAGCGAACTGCCGGCGTATGGCGGCTTTTATTTCCGCGACGAAATCATCTACGACCTCGAAGCCGCGAAGAAGAGTTTCTTGCCCGAAAACAAACCGCGCCTGGAAAAACTGCGCGACGCCTTCGGTAAACTCGCTACCTTCGACGCCGCGTCATTGGAAGCCGCGCTCAAAGCCGTTGCAGGCGAACTGGGAGTAAAAGCTGGCGCACTGGTGCATCCGACCCGGATGGCCTGCACCGGAAGCGCCGCCGGGCCGAGTCTCTACCATCTATTGGAAGTGTTGGGTAAGGAGCGGGTCTTGAACCGGATTGATCGCATGCTCAGGATTTGATGTTCAACGTGTGGTTCTTTGCTCGCGATTCCTCGGCCAGCTTTTCCTTGAACTTCACCATCGCCTGCTGGAGTTTCGCATCCGAGGAGGCGAGAATCTGCACCGCGAGCAAACCGGCATTCCTCCCCGAGCCAATTCCCACCGTGGCGACCGGCACTCCCGGCGGCATCTGCACGATGGACAGCAGCGAGTCCAGTCCCTTCAGCGACTTGCTATCGATCGGTACGCCGATGACGGGCAGCGTCGTGAACGCCGCCGTGACGCCCGGCAGATGCGCCGCGCCGCCCGCTCCCGCAATGATGACGCGCAGACCACGCTTGATCGCGCTGCTGGCGTAAGCTTCCAAATCTTTCGGCGTGCGATGTGCGGAAATGACTTTGGATTCGCAGGGAACACCGAACTCCGCGCAGGTATCGGCCGCGGCTTTCATTGTCGGCCAGTCCGAGTCACTGCCCATCAATATTCCCACTACTGGATTCCTATTATTCGTTGTGTTCATGTTTCCCCGACAGATTGAGCTTTAGCGTATTGGGATTGGCAAGACGGAAAGCAATATGCCAGCGACAATAAGCTTCCGAAGGGGTTCTGAAATCTGCTGCACTTAAGATCTCCAGACCTTAGACTCTCCGAAAATAACGATAGATGAACGGCTGGAAACAAATCGCTGATTTTCTGGCGCTGCGACGGAACACCTCGTTGCTGCTGGTTGCGCTGGTGCTGGCGCTGACGGGCGAGCGATTGTGGCTCAACTTCGCCCCGAAATATCTCGAAACGCTGGGCGCAAGCATCCTGATTATCGGTTTGTTCGACGCCCTGCAAACATTGCTCGGCGCGCTTTACGCCTATCCCGGCGGCTGGTTGACGGATCGCTGGGGTCAGCGCCGCTCCTTGCTCTTCTTCAACGCGCTTTCGTTGGCCGGCTATGTGTTGGTTATCTTCTGGCAACACTGGCTGGCGCTCGTTATCGGCGCGTTTCTGTTTCTGGCCTGGAGCGCGCTGTCGTTGCCGACGACCTTCTCTGTGGTCGCCACGTCACTGGAATCAAGCCGGCACACGATGGGTATTGGCGTGCAATCGATGGTGCGCCGCGTGCCGATGATGCTCGGTCCGCTGATCGGCGGCTGGCTGGTGAATCATTACGGTTGGGGCAGGGGAGTGCAGCTCGCGTTGCTCATCTGCATCGCACTGAGCTCGCTCACCGCGGTCTTCCAATGGTTCATGCTTGAGACAAAACCCACTCCTGACCCCTCCCAGGAGGGGCATAATTCTGGGGGCACGCGTTCTTCCTTGCTCCCCTCCACCGAAGGGGTTGGGGGTGGGTCGCAACAGATTGGGTTCTTCACCGTCGTCAACTCCTTCACGCCCGCGCTGCGTGAATTGCTGGTCAGCGACATCCTCATCCGCTATTGTGAACGCATTCCCTTCGCGTGGGTGATCTTGTGGGCGATGAATCACGGCGGGTTGAACGCTGAACAATTCGGCTGGCTGGTGGCCATCGAAATGGTGACCGCGATGCTTTGCTACATTCCAGTCGCTCATCTGGCAGACAAATACGGTCGTCGCCCTTTCGTGCTGGTGACGTTCTGCTTCTTTACACTGTTTCCGATCACGTTGCTCTGGGCGGATAACTTCACGTGGCTGGCATTGGCTTTTATGGTGCGGGGGCTGAAGGAATTCGGCGAGCCGGCGCGCAAGGCATTGATCATCGCCGAGGCCAGACCGGAACTCCGGGCGCGTTCGTACGGGGCGTATTATTTGATTCGCGATTGCATGGTGACGAGCGGCTCGTTCCTCGGAGCGTGGTTGTGGAGTTTCAGTCCGCACGCGAATTTTATTGGCGCAGCGATTTGCGGCGGGCTGGGCACGCTCTGGTTTTGGTGGTTTATTTATCGGCGGCGCCCTTAAACCGCGTTGGAGTTCAAGCTTCAGCTTGTCGGCGGTTAGGACTGGAGGGCGATAAACCAGATCATTCCACCGACAAGCTAAAGCTTGAACTCCAACTCTGGCCGCGCATGATGGCGCGTGCAGTCCATGACCATGGCCAACAAAATCACGATTCTGCGGATTTTGCTGGTACCATTCTTTATCGCGCAGGTCCTCTACTATGTCGGCAGCGGTAACGAACTGTATCGGCTGCTCGCCATCGTTTCATTCGCCATCGCCGCCATCAGTGACGGCGTGGATGGCTACCTGGCGCGCCACTACAACCAGCGCAGCGAGTTGGGCGCGATTCTCGATCCGCTGGCGGATAAACTTCTGCTCGTCTCCGGCATCGTGCTCCTGAGCCTGAACAACGCGCCGTATCTGGAGCAGATTCCATTGTGGTTGACCATGACCATCATCGGGCGGGACGTAATCATCTTGATCGGCATGGTGGTGATTCATTATACGGTCGGGAAGGTGATTGTTCATCCACGAATGATCGGCAAGGTGGCGACCGTGGTGCAAATGACCGTCGTGCTCTGGACATTGTTGCGCTGGGACGCGCATTGGCTTCTGGTTTGGAATGTTGGCGCCGCGGTCTGCACCGGCGCCTCCGGCCTGCTTTACATCTTTGACGGCGTTCGGCAGTTGAGCGCCAGCCCCAAGGCCGAGGCGAGTTCGAAGTTGAAGACCTAATGCTGCAAAAGGATGTATTTGATCCAAACCACCGACCGAATCATACGAGTAACATGGCAAAAGAAATCGAACTCAAATTAAAAGCAGGCGATGAAGCGCCGGAATTCTCTGCGTTGACCAGCGGCGGCGGCCAAATTTCGCTGGCCGACCTCAAAGGCAAAAACGTCATCCTCTACTTTTATCCCCGGGACGACACGCCCGGTTGCACCAAGGAAGCGTGTGCCTTTCGTGATCACTTTGCCGAGTTCAAAAGGAAAGGCGCCGTTGTGCTCGGCGTCAGCATCGACCCGGTGAAGTCGCACGACAAATTTGTGGAGAAATTCAAGCTGCCGTTCACGCTGCTGGCGGATGAGGACAGGAAGATCGTTTCGGCGTATGGCGTCTGGGGCCAGAAAAGTTTCATGGGCCGGAAATACATGGGCACGCATCGTGTGACCTTTCTGATCGGCGCGGACGGACGCATCAAAAGAATCTGGCCGAAGGTCAAACCGGCCGAGCACGCAGCGGAAGTGTTGGCGGCACTGTAAGGGGGCCGGATGGAAACCAAAGAAAACTTGAATCTGGAGAACGAGAATCAACCGGATGTTGCACGGGAATCGAGAGGAACGATTAAACGCCGGACGTTTCTCGGCTTGAGCCTGTCCGGTTTCGCCGGACTTTCGCTGCCAGCGCTCTCGCAACCGCGCGCCCAGGCTGCGGCTGAAGGACCGCCGACGAACGCCATCCAGAAAAGCCCGGGCGTCAAGTCTGCGTATTGGGAGCGCACGGATCGGTTTGAAGAGAAGCTGAAGCTGCTCGAGGCGGCGTGGCAGAAGAAAGATTTCCGGCTGGCGCGCGCGCTGGCACATTCGCTGCGGAGCACGGCGATTCAGGCGCAAGCCGAGGAGGAGAATCCCGGAACGCCACTGATGGCGGCTTCGCGATATGAAATGGTGGAGTCGCTACCGTCACCGTGGAACAACTGGGCGCATGGGTGGAAATACTGCAAGCTCTTGACGCTCGCTGAACCCATCGGCCAGCAGCGGTCAGCCGAGCCGGTGGAGGTGTTGCTGGGTTTTCCGGCGGAACAGGTGACGTTCCTCGCGCGGGAGTTGCGCGTCGCGCGAGTGGCCGACGGCGCGTTGAAGGAAATTCCGTGTCAGGTGTATGGCGAGGTGCGGCGGGGCAATGAACGTTTCTGCAAACTGCTGTTCATGGCTGATTGTCCGGCGAATCAAGCGCAGACGTGGCTGGTGTTTTATGGAAACCCGGACGCGGAATTTCCAGGATATCCATCGGACCTGGTGACAACGGGCGAAGGCTTCGGGCTGGACATCGAAAACGAATTTTTCAAGGCATCGCTCTCGCGGCAGATGGGGCAACTCGAACGGCTGACGCTCAAGCGCGAGCACGGGCTGGAATTGTTTTCCGGCGGCGAGGGCCACGGTGAGCCGCCGGGCATCGATTGGGCGCATGATTACGTGGATTCGGGGAGTTTTCAGAAATTGCGCATTACGTTGTGGGACACGTGTTCGGATTATGAAGTCGTGCGCGGGCCGTTGTGCACGATGGTGCGGCGCTGGGGATTTCCGTATTCGCCGGTGCATCCGTTGTTTTCGCCGAGCCGGCTCAACATCGACGTCGAATACCGCTTCTACGCCGGTCTGCCGTGGTTTCACAAAATTGGCCGCATGGAAGCGGTCAAAAGTTTTGAGGCGGAAGGTTTGCGGGATGACGAGTGGGTCTTCTCCGGGAACTCATTCACGGACATCGTGTGGATGGGGCCGGACGGAAAACTGCGCATCGGCGAGGTGGACAAGGAGCATCAGGAAAACCTCTGGGGCGTCGGCTTCTTCAACAAAGAAAGCAAGGACTCGTTCATCGCGCTGTTTCTGGAGCACAAGGCCGAGGGGTTGCCGGAGCTGAAACATTCCGGCGCGCCGACGTTGTCCTATCGCTGGCATGGGCAACTTTGGAGCCGGTATCCGCTGCCGGGCAGACACGTGCCCGCTGGTGCCGTGTTGCATGAGAAGAACGCCTACGTTGCCTTGCCGTTCACGACGGCGGATGGGCCGCGCATGATTGAAGAATTGCGTCGCCGCCTGATGAATCCGTTGGTCGCGTCGGCGGGTGAAGTGCCGAAGGGTGTCACCGCGAAGGCATCTCCGGGACGATTGGCGCGCCCGGGAGAAGCCGGCGACAGTCCGATTCCCAAGAAGGTTTTGTGGGACGCGTTGCGCGATTGCAAAGACGCGCAGCTTTACACGGCGGACATCAACGTGGTGGACCTCGGTCTGGTGTACGATGTGCGCGTGCGGGGCGACGTGGTGACGGTGATCATGACGATGCCGCATCGCGGGCGGCCGCGTGTCGGTTACTTCGCGCACGGCTCGATCTCGGTGCATCCCACGTATTCACGGCCGGTGGAGGAGCGGTTGCTGCAAGTGCCCGGCGTGCGCCAGGTGGTGGTGGAGCAGACTTGGGAGCCGGTTTGGAGTTCCAATCAACTGACGGACGAGGGGCGCCGGAAGCTGGGGTTGTCGTGATCGTGGAGCGCTGCGACCACTGTCGCATCCACCTCCTCCCCGCCGTCCGATGGCGTAGAGAAAGAGGGAGGGGATTCTCTGAGATGATTTCGCGCACTGAACCCTAATCCGTAGCAGCCGACGTAAGTCGGCTCTGACTTTCACCGAATTCAGATGGAGCGCACTCACGTCCGCTGCTACGAGGTTCATGGGAGGGATAAAAACCTCGCAACCTCACAATCCAGTTCGAAAGAGCATGACGGTTCATCATTGCAGTACGAAAAACATTTGTCCGCCGGCGAGGTTGGAAAAATTAGTTGCGCTTTCCACGCAGTCGGTTTCCTATTGGATCAACAAGAAGAAATTCATTATGAAAAATCAAACCATCCTCCGTTATGTTTTCACCGGGTTGTCGTCCACTTTGCTGACGACGGCGCTGATCTCCTCACCCGCCACAACGCGCGCCGCGGGCGGCGACGTGTTGTGGACGAATCAATTCAATCTCTCCGGCGGCCGGGACCAGGCGCTGGCCGTGGCCGCAAAAGGCCGGGGCGTCTTTGTCGCCGGCCGGGTCCGAAACGCCACCCTCAACGACGACTGGCGGATCAACGCCTATGACGCCGTGAGTGGCTCGTTGCTCTGGACCAATCAGCTTGACGTCGCCGGAGGCCGCGACGAAGCCCTCTCGGTGGCCGTGGCAGGGAAGGTCGTGGCAGCCGCCGGACGGGTCCGCAATGGATCGTTAAACGATGACTGGCTCGTGCGCGCTTACGATGCCGGCATCGGCAGCCTCCTGTGGCAGGACCTGTACGACGCCACCAATGGCAACGACCGCGCGAATGCCATCGTCGCGCTGGGCAAAAGCGTTGTCGCCGTCGGACGCGTCCGCAACAGTGCCGGCAACGACGATTGGTTTGTGCGGGCTTACGATGCCACCACCGGCGCGCTCCGCTGGCAGGATCAGCTTGACCTCGTCGGCGACAATGACGAAGCCGTCGCCGTCACCATTCAAGGCACGAAAGTGTTCGCCGTGGGTCACGTCACCAATGGCGCCGGAGACAGCGATTGGTACGTGCGCGCCTACAACCTCGTCAACGGCGCCGTCCTCTGGACCAACCAATTCGACAAGGTGGCCGGCGACGATGCCGCGCTGGCGGTGGTCGCCCGGGGCAAATCGGTTTTCGTCGCGGGTTATGTTGTCAACGGTGCTGGCGATGAAGATTGGGAGGTGCGCGCGTACGATGCGGGCACCGGCAACCTGCTTTGGGAAGACCAACATGATCTGGCGGCGGATGACGACCGCGCCGTGAGCCTGGCCGTGCGCGGGCACAGCGTGGTGGTCGCCGGCAGCGTGCGCAACCTTGCGGGCGATTCCGACTTCGCCGTGCGCACCTACGACACCGGGTCGGGCAACCTGCTCTGGGAGGATCGTTACAACCCCGCGGGCGGCAACGATGCGGCCCTGGCCACAACCGTTTCCGGCAGCACCGCGCTGATCGTTGGCCGGGTTACCAATGCCCAGGGCGACACCGACTGGTTTGTGCGCGCCTACAGCGTCAAGGCCGGCGCGCAGCTCTGGAGCGATCAAGTCAACCCGAATGGCGGGGACGACGAAGCGTTCGGGGTGGCGACCGCCGGCAACCGCGCCATCGTGGTTGGCGATGTGGAGAACGCCGCTGGCAACGCGGACTGGTCGGTGCGAACGTCCGCGGTGAAGTAATCTCGCCGGGAGAGATTCCACGGATCAAAGTTCGCCAATCGAGCTACTAATCCCACCCCCTGCTCCTCCCAGGAGGAGCGGGCCGCATGGTGAATTGTCATTCGGCTATTGGCCATTCGCTACTGGCTATCAGCTATTGGCTATTTGCAATCGGCTCATTGGTTATTCCGGCGGTGTTTGGCCTTTGGCTATTGGCTATCGGCTCATTGACCATTCGCGCCGCGTTTCGCGATTGGCAATTGGCTCATGGGCGATCGACTAATCTTCCACCGGTTCACCACGCGCGGCGCGCGATTCCGGTGAATTGAAAAGCGGATGGTCTGGTCTCAGGTTCCGCAAAAAATTCAGACGAAAATCTTTTGCCTTCTGCGCCGTCTCGCGTCGCTCCTTCACCTCGCCGGTCAAATGCCGTTTACCTTGCACCGGCGATCTGTCAATGGACGCCGTCCACGCCGTCAGTTGTCGCGCGCACGATTCCGCGAGGGAGCGGATTTCGTGCAAGCGGCGCACGATGGGTTTGAGTTTCGGCCGGTCCTTGACCACCGCCATCATGGAGCGCACTTCCCCGGCGCTGCCGCGTGCGATGGCGAGAAACATGTTCAGTTCGTTGGTCGTCACGCGCTCAAAACCTTCCGCGATGTTGTTGGAGACGGAGAGCGCGGCGCGGTCGAGTTGGTTGCGGAAGCCAGGCGTGAGCGGCACGTCCGGTTCCTCCAGCAGATCCAGCACGCGATTGTAGAGTCGCGCGGCCTCCTGCCACACGGGCAGGTCTTCAAACTTCAGATACTTGGGCATGATGGGATTCCTTTCAGTGGTTGTTGATGCGTGAGGTTTCAATAGCCGATAACCGATAGTCAATAGCCAAGATGAAAGTTCGCGCGCCGTGCCGTTTCGGCGATCGGCTATTTGCAATCGGCTATCATTGATCGGCTATCGGTCATTGTCTATTGGCTATGGCCGAAGGCAGGCGTCAACGGGTGGTAAAACCGTGATCCGCCGCCGCCTCGCCGCGAAAGAGCGCAAAGAACACAGAACCGTTTCAACGCGGATGAACACCGACGGACGCGGATTCTGCTCTCAACTCTCAACCTTCAGCCAGTCGCCAACCGGGTCGGAGAATCAACCGCGAAACACGCGCACTACGCGAACAAAACTCCCCGCTTTGCAACCGCCGCTTGCTTCGCTACTCTCACCACGTCAGTCAAAAACAAAACGACCAGAAAACTTTTTTACAAAATCATTTCGCGCAGTCTCGGCTGCTGTTCGCTACGAAACGTGGAAATTTCGATCGAAGGACAGCGCTCGACGCGCGCCCCTCGGGGCGCGCTGAAAGCGTTCCTTCGAAGGCATCCACGTGCCTGTAGCGGGGCGCAAGTAAGTGTCGCCCCCTTCTGTTTCAGGCACGGATTCCTTCCAGGAGCAGTCCCTCAACACGGCTGATTCGCGCGCGAGCGAACAGCCATGCCGCGAATCTTTGACAATATCGAAGCCGCTCTGCTGCCTGCTTTGGAGCAGACGCTTGAGCTTTCCAATCGCGCCGACTTCTGCGTCGGCTATTTCAATCTTCGCGGCTGGAGGGAACTGGACTCGCACGTTGAAGCATGGGCTGGCGGAAAAGAGAATTGCTGCCGCCTGCTGGTCGGGATGCAGCGGCTTCCGCAGGAGGAATTGCGCGCGGCGTTCAGCCTGACTCAAGGCCAGGATCAACTCGACAATCAGACTGCCCTCCGCCTCAAGAAGAAGCTCGCCGAGGAATTTCGCAATCAGTTGACCTTCGGTGTGCCGACGAACTCGGATGGAACAGGCCCGCGCCCGGCGAGTTCGCCTTGCCGACGGAAATCTGGCGCGAAGTCGTAGCCCGGCGGACGCGATATTTTGAACTGCGCGCAAGAATGTGTGGTGAAACGCTCGCCCTCACCCCGGCCCTCTCCCCCGGGGAGAGGGGGAATCGTTCTCCGTCTCACGACAAATCGAGCGCGTCACCTTTGCCAGGCGCGGCGGATGTTTCTCCCTCTCCTGGGGGAGAGGGCCGGGGTGAGGGCGGAACATTCCCTCCCATCCGCGACATCAACAACCTCATCACGCTCAACCTCGACATCCGCCAGTTCGCGCAGGACGTGATTGAGAATTGCGAAGGGCCGGAAATGCTTCGCGCCTTCTGGCAGGCCATCACCACCATCACCGTGCTCGACCTGACGTGCGGTTCGGGTGCGTTCCTGTTCGCGGCGCTCAACATCCTTGAACCGCTTTACGAAGCCTGCCTCGACCGCATGGAAGCGTTCGTCGAAGACCTTGAGCGCTCCGGCGAAAAGCACCGGCCGGAAAAATTATCCGACTTCCGAAAAATCCTGGAGCGCGTGGCCGCGCATCCGAACCGCCGCTACTTCATTTTCAAAAGCATCATCCTGAACAACCTCTTCGGCGTGGACATCATGGAAGAGGCGGTGGAAATCTGCAAACTGCGCCTGTTCCTCAAGCTCGCCGCACAAGTCGAACCGGACGCCGCCAGGGACAACCTCGGCATCGAACCGCTGACCGCCCATCATGTGTTCGTCTTGGGGCTTTGCAAGGAGGCCATCCCTGGGATTCGAACCGCAGAATATCCAGGCACAGATGCCGATTACTACGAGGAACAGCGCAGGCTGTTTTACGTCACGATTACCCGCTCAAGAGAGACGCTGGTTCTTTCGAGGCCGAAAAAAATCAAACCGGGAGACGCTCAAAAACTGAATCTGCGAGTTGGAGCGCCGGAATTTCATTATTCAAAACTCCAAATGTGCCCGTTCCTGCGAGACATCATGGATACGCTTCCGGCAGCAGTGGATGGTGAAAACTTGTAGAGGAGAAATGACCCCTGCTGTGCTCAACCTTGCCGACGCCCGTTATCCAAAGCGTTTGAGCGAGCATTTTGGCACTGACGCGCCGCCGCAACTGTCCGCTCTCAGCAATCTGGACTTGCTCGCGTTGCCCAAGACCGCGCTTCTCTGTTCCGCCCGTTGCCCCGGAGATGCCATCCTCCGCACCTACGATCAGGCCGCCAAGTGGCGCGACGCCGGTCGCTGTGTCATCAGCGGCTTCCATCTGCCCAGGGCCGAGACAAGGAAGATTTGCGCCTTTGCACCGTGGCGTCGTTGCCTTAAAAGTAATCAGCGTTCATCAGCGTCCATCAGCGGTTGAAGGTCTTGTTTGCTGTGCGCTCTTTTGCGGCCAGTTCATTTCGCGTATGCAGCGTGTTTCGCGGTCAGTCTGCACATTCTTCCGCTTGGCCGCCGCCAAGCGGCGAAGGCCGTCACCCACAAGCTGTTGGAAGTTTGTTTTGTGTTTTCATACGACGCCTTTCATCGGTTGGCTTGCCATCCGAATTCCTATTGGCTCACACCCACGCGGTAGAAGAGCGGAGATGTGGACGCAGCGTTGGTGTCGGTGAAACTCGTCGTGTCGGGCTGGTTGCCGCAACCGTCCAAGGCGAAGTGCGGTGTTAAGTGTCGCGCGGGTCACCGAACATTACACGCGCGGAATTCCCCAATTCATGTCAACGTCTGCGCGCCTCGTCGGTTAAGCAGAGAAAGCGGCGCTGCGGCAATCACACCTTCCAAGGCCCGCGCTTTGGGCGATCCAGCCACTGGTTCGCCTCGTCGTCACCAATGAAGCGCTCCTTGACGGGGTCCCATTTCAAACGCCGATGGTTCCAGTAAGCCAGATTGCCGAGATGGCAGACCGTCACGGAACGGCAGCCAATTTCCACATCGCAAATCGGTTTCTTGCGGCTGCGCACGCAATCCATGAAATCGACGACGTGATGGTTGCTCTTGTAGAGGCGGATGGCTTTATCGTCCAACGGTTCGGTGCCGATGGATTCTGGTGTCGCTTGAAACTTGCCGCGATTGACCAGAATCTTTCCCTCGGTGCCGATGAACAGCACGCCGCCGCTGTCGCCGTGGAGCATCTCCACCCCATTCGCGTACAAATAGCGGAGTCCTTTGGTGGCCTTGGGGTCGTCAGGCGGGATGATTTCCACCGGCCCGCTTTCGTCCATGCCCAGTCCCCATTGCGCGATGTCAAAATGGTGCGCGCCCCAGTCCGTCATCATGCCTCCGGAGTATTCACGATAGTTGCGCCAGTTGGGAAAGTGGTCGTGCACTCCGCGTGGGCTGAGAACGGAATTGTACGGGCGCATCGGTGCTGGTCCCAACCAACGGTCCCAATTCAACCCCGGTTCCATCGTTTCCTCCGGCAAGTCACACGGCACCGAAGGTGGGCCGACGTCCACGATCACCTGTTTGATCTGGCCAAGGCGACCGTTGCGCACGAGTTCGCAGGCCTTGCGGAACTCGCTTGAGGAGCGCTGCATCGAACCGGTCTGGAACACGCGATCATTCTTGCGCGCGGCGTTGACCATCGCGCGTGCTTCGTGGATGGTCAGCGAAAGAGGCTTTTCGCAATACACGTCCTTACCGGCGTTACAGGCGGCGATGGCGATGTAGGCGTGCCAGTGATCCGGCGTGGCGATGACCACGGCATCAATGTCCTTGCGCGCGATGAGGTCGCGAAAATCCTCGTATTCGGCGCAGCCTTTGAACTCGGTGTTGCCCTTGATGCTGTAAAACTCCTCGACGATTTTCCGATGATGCACACGGCGCGTGGTGTCCACATCGCACACCGCCACCACCTGACTGTGGGGCATGGTCAGGAAATTCTGTAGCAAACCGCGACCTTGCTTCCCCGTGCCAATGAAGCCCAGCGTGATGCGATCGTTGGGACTCTTTTGAGCGGAGGCGGCTCCGGCTGAGGAAACGATGAAAGGCGCGGAGAGCGCTGCAACCGATGTAAGTTTCAGGAACTGGCGTCGAGTCACTTGATTTGTCATGGTGAGCCGGATTGTTATTCGCCTTCTAAGAACCCGCAATGAGAATATTCATCGGCCAGAGTCGCGCCTAATTGCGAGCAACAACGAAGTGCCGTTAAAGGTAACGCGCTTCACAGATGATACCGCTCCCTGGTTCTGGCTCGTTCATATTCCTTCCGCGCTTTCTTGACAGCGGCGATGGTCGAGGTTTCCGCGATGGGCACATCCCACCACGATTCATAACCGGGCACGCGTTTTTCCGGGTCGGTTTCGATCACGATCACCGTTGTCTTGGTTTGTCGGCGGGCATCAGCGAGTGCGGTTTTCAACTCAGGAATGTTCAAGGCGGTAACGACGTGCGCGCCGAGACTCCGCGCGCTGGCAGCGTAGTCCACCGGCACTGGTGCGCCATCGAGCTGGCCGCTCTTCGCGTTGCGGAAACGGTAGCGCGTGCCAAAGCCGCCGCTGCCAATCGCATGTGACAAGCCACCAATGCTTTGAAAACCGTGGTTGTTGAGCAGAACGACGGTGAGCTTGCAGCCTTCCTGAATTGAGGTGACGAGTTCGGAGGACATCATCAACCAGGATCCGTCGCCGACCATTACATAAACTTCGCGATCCGTCGCCGCCATCTTCACGCCGAGGCCGCCGGCGATTTCGTAACCCATGCACGAGTAACCGTATTCCATGTGGTAGCCTTTCGGGTCGCGAGTGCGCCAGAGCTTGTGCAAATCGCCGGGCAAACTGCCGGCCGCACACAGCACCACATCCTGCGGTCGGCTGAATTCATTCACCGCGCCGATGACTTCGCCCTGGCTGACGGGCAGGCCGTTGTTCAGATTGTAAATGTGCTCCACTTCCGTGTCCCAATCGCGATTGAATTTCTGCCCGCGACGTCGGTAGGCGGCGCTGACCTGCCAGCTCTCCGAGCCGGAGGCCGCTCCGAGCCGGAGGCCGCGTAGTGCTTTGCCCAACGCTTCCAAAGCGGCGCGCGCGTCAGCCACCACGGGAAGCGCGGAGCGCTTGAACGCGTCGAACTCCGCGGCGTTGATGTTGATGAAACGAACGTTCGGATTTTGAAATGCGGTGTTGGAGGCCGTCGTGAAGTCGCTGTAGCGCGTGCCGATGCCAATGACGAGGTCGGCCTCGCGCGCAGTGATGTTTGCGCCCGGCGTGCCAGTGACACCGATCGCGCCGAGCGATTGCGGATGGTCGTAGCGCAACGCGCCTTTGCCCGCCTGTGTTTCGGCAACGGGAACGCCTGTCTGTTCGGCGAACTTCGCCAACGCGCCGTGCGCTTCGCTGTAAAGCACACCGCCGCCGGCGACGATGACGGGTTTCTTGCTCGCGCGAATCCATTCGACCGCTTGCTTCAACAGCGTGATCTCTGGGGCCGGGCGGGGGATGTGCCAAACTCTTTCCTCAAACAACTCAGCCGGGTAATCGAACACTTCGGTCTGTACATCCTGCGGCAACGCGAGCGTCACGGCGCCCGTCTCGGCTTGCGATGTGAGCACGCGCATGACTTCCGGCAGTGCGTTCATGAGTTGGTCGGCGCGGTTGATGCGGTCCCAGTATTTGGAAACGGGCCGGAAACAATCGTTGACGGAGATGTCTTGCGACAACGGGTGTTCGAGTTGTTGCAACACCGGGCCGACATTGCGGCGCGCGAAAATGTCGCCGGGCAGGAGCAGCACGGGGATTCGATTGATCGTGGCGGTGGCGGCGCCGGTTACCATGTTCGTCGCGCCCGGTCCGATGGAACTGACGCACGCAAAAGCGCGCAGACGGTTGCTCATTTTCGCAAAAGCGGTGGCGATATGAACCGAGGCCTGCTCATTCTTCGTCATGTAGTAGCGAAACTGCGGATACTCTTGCAGCGCCTGACCAATGCCGGCGATGCAGCCGTGGCCGAAAATGCCGAGGCAGCCGGCGAAGAACGGTTGGCGTTTACCGTCGCGTTCGACGTGCTGGTGCATCAGAAATTGGATGATGGCCTGCGCGGTGGTAAGTCGTTTGGTCTTCATGTGAATGGGTTTATCAAAAGCCGCCGCGCTCTTCGATGAATTTCAACGCCTCCGCTTCGTAAGCCATGAAATTCGCGCAGCCGTGCCGCGTGACGACAATGGCGCCGCCCGCATTGCCCATGCGCGCGGCCTTGTACCAGTCCCAACCTTTCACCAAACCATAAATGAAGCCGGAGGCGAAGGCATCACCCGCGCCGAGGACGTTATAGACTTCCACCGGGAAGCCCGGAACATCAGTCGGCTGGCCGCCGGACGGAAAAAGTATGGCGCCTTTCTCGCCGCGCTTCACCACAACGAGCTTCGGGCCGCGATGCTGCATCGCGTGGACGGCTTGTTCCAAATCGCCGGCGACACGCGCGCCGGAAATCTGGGAGTGGCTGACGTTGACTTGCGCCGGATCAGAAAGGTTGGCAGCTTTGCATTCATCCTCTGTGCCCAGCACGATATCGACCAACGGCAACACCGCGCGCACCGTGACGCCGAAGGCGCGCGCGTCGTGCCACTGATTCGGACGAAAATCCAGGTCGAGCACCACCGTTGCGCCGGTGGATTTGGCCTGCTCGGCGGCGAAGATGTTGGCGCTGCGGCTGGGTTCGCGGCTCAGGCCGGTGCCAGAAAACTCGAAGACGCGACTATCCGCGATGGGAGTTCTAAGAACATCGTCAATCGAAAGCTGATTGTCCGCGCAATTGTCGCGGTAATAAACGAGCGGGAATTTATCGGGCGGCTCGATGCCGAGCACGACGGCGCTCGTGCGCGTGCCCGGTTTGCGCGGAATGTATCTGGTCTCTACGCCTTCCTTGTTGAGGAAGCTAAGAATGAAATCGCCGACCGGATCTTCGCCAACGGCGGTGAGCACTGCGGTGCGAAGTCCGAGGCGCTGTGCACCAACCGCGATGTTCGTGGGCGAACCGCCGACGTAAGCAGCGAACGATTTGATTTCCGGGAACGGCGCGCCCACATCGTTTGAGTAAAGATCGATGGACGAGCGGCCCATGGTGATGAGATCGAAAGTTGGGGCGGGTATTGGCATGGTTCAGTTTTTGGGATCCGGCCAGGCGGTCCCCTCACCCTGACCCTCTCCCCTTCTGAAGGGGAGAGGGAACAGCAAGGTTCGCCGTGCGAAATTTCTGGTCGCGCACGTTACGCCGGCAGACTGGCGAGGATTCTCCCTCTCCCTTTCGGAAAGGGAGAGGGCCGGGGTGAGGGTTGGCTCGGATTTCATTTTTGCATTAATTGGCTTTCGCGCCGGCTTGCTTCTCCATCTCCATCGTCACCACCGGCACGCGCGGATCTTTGGTCGTCCAGGTTTCTTTGATCCAAGCGTGTTGTGGATCGTCCGCATTAGCCAGCGACTGCGCGCTGCCGGCGAGAAAATTCAGATAGTAGGCCGTGTAACCGTGCGCCGCCGCCACCGGATGATAACCTTCCGGCACGAGCACCACGTCGTTGTTTCGCGCGACGATTACTTCGTTGCGTCGCAGGTCGGAAGTATAAACGCGTTGGATGGCGTAACCTTCCGGACGATCAAACTTGTAGAAATAGATTTCCTCGAGGTCGGCTTCGAGCAGGTTGCCCCCGGCATCAATGCGATGAACATCGTGCTTGTGCGGCGGATAGGAACTCCAATTGCCAGACGGTGTATAAACTTCGACCGCCACGAGCCGATGGCAATCAAAGCCGGGCGGAATCAACGAATTGATCTGCCGTGTGGCATTGGCGCCGCCGCGAATTTCCACCGCGACTTGTTCGGGCGTCACCAGCCTGGGTGGATGATTTCCCTCAGACCGGCACCAACCGCAAGCCAGATCCACTGCATCACCCAGCGCAGTCACGGTGAATTCGGTTTCGCGCGGCAAGTAGAGCGCGTAGGGCATACCGCAAAAAACATTGGGTCGCCGACCTATTTTCTGCCAGTTGCCGCGCGACGATTCGACCGCGCAACTGCCGCCGAGCACGACGAAGCCGTATTCGCACGCATCCGTGTAGCCGCTCCACGGCTCACCCGCGCTCAGCGTGCGCGCCGCAAAGTTCAGATGCTCCCAGCCGGCGGTTTCGGGCGTAACGCTGACGTATTCGCCCGGTTGCGATGTCGGATGGACGAGCAATGGGGATTCGGTGGACGGATTCATCGTTCAGGAGGTTTTAGATTCCAGAGTTATGGCAGTGGTTGTCAATTCGGCCTGTCCAGCCGCGCCGAGGGCCGCGCCTTTGGCCGCCACAAAGGTCGCAAACTCTTCCATGTAAGTTTTGCCGGGCAGCATGAAATCAAACTCCTTGGGAGACTGTTTGAAAAACTCCCGGTGAACGCGCGTCCAAATCAGCCGGCCATCGGTGCCGATGTTGACCTTCGCAATGCCCGACGAAATGGCGCGCCTCAGTTCACGTTCGGCCACACCGCTGGCGGACGGGTCCAGGTCGCCGCCGGAGTTGTTGATCCGTTCGACTTCACGGGCGGGTACCGCCGAGCCGCCGTGCAAAACGAGCGGAAATCCTGGGAGGCGTTTCTGAATCTCCGCGAGCCGATCAAAGTGCAACCCTTGCCGACCGGAGAATTTGTAGGCGCCGTGGCTCGTGCCGATGGCCACCGCCAGACTGTCACAGCCGGTGCGATTCACGAATTCTTCGGCCTGCGGCGGGTCGGTGAGGATGGCTTCTTTGGCGCTCACGCTCATCTCGTCTTCGATGCCCTGCAACAATCCCAGCTCGGCTTCAACGGTGATGCCGCGGTCATGCGCTTTCTCCACGACGCGCCGCGTGATGGCCACGTTTTCCTCGAACGGGTGATGGGACGCATCGATCATCACCGAATTGTAATGGCCCGATCCAATCGCCTCATCGCAACTCGCCTCGTCTCCGTGATCGTGATGGCAGGCAAAGACCACACTGGGATAAATTGCCTCGGCGGCCTGAAGCATGGCTTCCAGCATTTCCGGGTGCGCATAACTGCGGATCACACGCGTGAACTGCGCGATGACCGGCGCCTGTGCCCGGGCCGCGCCGACAAACAGACCATGAATTTGTTCCAGGTTGGAAACGTTGAAGGCGCCGAGCGCATAGCGGCCATAGGCGGCTTTCAACAGGTCAATCGTGGCCAGACGCATGAAGTCTTCAGGTGTTCAAGTTAATGGCGCTGACTTTGCGGACACCATGCTCCTGTGACAAGACGATTTAGCGAGACCAAAGCACCCAACCCGAAAACCCGAACGCATTTGGTGATTGGAAAACGAATCGGTTTCCACTGCTGCCAAGGGTCAAGGTTGGACTAAAGTTTGCCAAAATAAGCGAAGCATAGAGCCGGCTGGTGGCCTAAAATCTAGTTGGTATGAAACCGCAAGTCAATCGAGTCACCGTCGCCGGCGCCAGGGGTGGTGTGGCTGACACCCCAACCGACGCGTGGAACGTTCAGATACCAGCGGGCCACGTGACGCTGTCCGGGGACCTGGTTGTTCCTAAAGCGCCGCTGGGAATGGTCTTGTTCGCGCACGGCAGCGGGAGCGGCCGACACAGTCCAAGAAATAAATTTGTCGCGCGGACACTCCACGAAGCGGCAATCGCCACGCTGTTGTTTGACCTGTTGACGCGGGAGGAGGAAGCCGAAGATGCGGCGACCGGCCATTTGCGGTTCGACATCGGCTTGCTGGCGCAACGGCTGGTGAGTGCCACTCGATGGATGGCAGATCAACCACAGCGCGGGCATCTGTCGTTGGGTTACTTCGGTGCCAGTACCGGGGGAGCCGCGGCGCTGGTTGCGGCAGCGTCACTCGGCCAGGTTATTGGGGCCGTCGTGTCGCGCGGGGGACGACCGGATCTGGCGCGCGACGCGCTGGAGCGTGTCCAGTCGCCCACACTGTTGATTGTCGGAGAACGTGACGAAACGGTGCTGGAGCTGAATCGCAGTGCCTACGCGCGGCTGCAATGCCAGAAGGAACTGGCCGTGGTACCGCGGGCCACCCATTTGTTTGAAGAGCCAGGCGCCTTGGAGGAAGTCGCGCGGCTGGCGGCGAAGTGGTTCTGCCGACACCTGCGACCTCCGTGAGGAGAATTATTTGGAGGGAACCAGCGCAACCGCGCGCGACGGAAAGGAATTTATGCACATGCAATTCCGTGATCGAATCGAGGCCGGGCAATTGCTGGCGAAGAAACTGACGAAGTACGCCAATCGCCCCGACGTGCTCGTGCTCGCGCTGCCTCGTGGCGGCGTGCCGGTGGGTTGCGAAGTGGCGCGAGCACTGAATGCGCCGCTGGATGTGTTCGTGGTGCGCAAGCTCGGCGTGCCGGGCCACGAAGAACTGGCCATGGGCGCGATTGCCAGTGGCGGTGTGCGCGTGCTCAATGGAGACGTCGTCGAGGGACTGCGGATTTCCGATGAGATCATCGACTCCGTCGCGGCACGGGAGTTGCGCGAACTGGAGCGGCGGGAACGCGCCTACCGCGATGATCGTCCCGCGCCGGAAGTGGCGGGGCGCACCATCATTCTCGTGGATGATGGCATCGCGACCGGCTCGACCATGCGTGCCGCGGTCGAGGCGCTCCGACAACTGGAGGCCAGCCGCATCGTCGTCGCTACACCGACTGCGGCTTTGTCCACGGTGCGGGAAATGCGGTCCGACGTGGATGATTTCGTGGCTGTGATGACGCCCGCCGATTTCGTCGGCGTGGGCCAGTGGTATGAGAATTTTTCACAGACCACGGACGCGGAAGTGCGTGAGTTGTTGGCACGCGCCAGTCCGCTTCCCAGTCCCACCTGAACGTGAACCTGCTTCCCATACTCATCCGTGAAGTGGCCGTGCCGTTGAGCGGTTCGCGGGGTGACTACGACGCGTTGCTTGATCTTGTGGGAGACGCCCACTTCGTCCTGATCGGTGAGGCGACGCACGGCACCCACGAGTTTTATCGCGAGCGCGCCCAAATCACCAAGCGCCTCATCCGCGAGAAAGGTTTCAGCGCCGTGACGGTCGAGGCGGACTGGCCGGATGCCTATCGCGTGAATCGTTTTGTGCGCGGCGAGAGCGAGGACGCGGACGCGGTGGAGGCACTGGGCGGCTTCAAGCGTTTCCCACAGTGGATGTGGCGCAATGCCGACGTCCTCGATTTCGTTGGCTGGCTGCGGGAGCACAACGACGGGCAGAAAAAGGACGAACGCAAGGCCGGTTTCTATGGTCTCGACCTTTACAGTCTGCACGCGTCGATTGAAGCCGTGCTCGCCTATATTGCGAAAGTGGACCCGGCGGCGGTCAAACGCGCGCGCAAGCGTTACTCCTGCTTCGACCACTTCGGCAAGGACACGCAGAGCTACGGCCTCGCCACCGGACTGGGCATGACGCCGACTTGCGAAGATGCCGTGGTCAACGAACTCGTCGAATTGCGCCTGCGCGAAGCGGAGTATTTGCAGCGCGACGGCCGGGTCGCGGCGGACGAATTCTTTTCTGCCGAGCAGAATGCCTTCGTGATCAAGAATGCCGAGCAGTATTACCGCACGATGTTCCGTGGCGAAGTGTCGTCTTGGAACCTGCGCGACCATCACATGGTGGAAACGCTCGCCGCCCTGGTCGCGCACCTGGAACAGTTCTCCAAGCCCGCCAAGGTCGTCGTCTGGGCGCACAACTCGCATCTCGGCAATGCGCGCGCCACCCAGATGAGCGAGCGCGGCGAATTAAACGTGGGTCAGCTTGTGCGCGAGCGTTTTGGTCGTCAAGCCGTGCTCCTCGGTTGCACGACCTATGGTGGCACGGTAACCGCCGCTTCGGAATGGGACGCGCCGGCCGAGCGCAAGAACGTACGGCCAGCCGTGGAGGAAAGTTACGAGGCGCTGTTTCACGCCGTCGAGTGTCCGCGCTTCTGGTTGGAGTTCGAGAAACATTCGGAGGTCACCTTTAACCTGCGTGCTGCTCGACTGGAACGAGCGATTGGTGTAATTTATCGGCCAGAGACTGAATTGGTCAGCCACTATTTCACCACCCGACTGCCCGACCAGTTTGATGCGGTGCTGCATTTCGACCACACCCGTGCGGTTGAACCGCTGGAACGCAGCACGGCTTGGGAACTGGGTGAGGTGGAGGAAACGTTCCCAACCGGCCTCTGACAGTATGAAATGGTCCTGGAAAATTGGCAGCGTGGCGGGCATTGGCATTTATTTGCACGTCACGTTCCTGGTGCTGCTCGGTTGGGTGGCGCTGTCGCACTATTTGCAGCGCCACCGATGGGACGATGCGGCGAGCGGTCTGGGATTCATCGTGGCGCTTTTTGCGATCGTCGTGCTCCACGAATTGGGACACGCACTGACGGCGAAACGTTTTGGCATCCGCACTCGCGACATTACGTTGTTGCCCATTGGTGGGGTGGCGCGGCTGGAGCGAATTCCGGATGAACCGAAACAGGAGTTGCTCGTGGCGCTCGCCGGGCCGGCGGTCAATGTCGTGCTGGCGGTGTTGTTATTGGGCGTGCTGTTTGTTGGCGCCGGGTTTTCGACATTGACCGAGTTCAAGCTCGTGGGAGGTCATTTTCTGGTGAACCTGATGTGGGTCAACATAATCCTTGCCGTGTTCAACCTGCTGCCGGCATTCCCAATGGATGGCGGGCGCGTGCTGCGCGCCTTGCTGGCGATGCGAATGGATTATGTGCGGGCGACGAACATCGCGGCGCGGATCGGGCAAGGCATGGCCTGGGTGTTCGGGTTCATCGGTTTGTTCACGAATCCGTTTCTGATATTCATCGCCCTGTTCGTTTGGATCGGCGCCGCGCAGGAGGCGGGGCTGGCGCAAACGAAATCGGCGCTGGCCGGATTGCCGGTTGAGCAGGTGATGATCACGGATTTCCGCACGCTGGTGCCGGGCGACACGCTCACCAGCGCCGTAGAGCATGTGCTCTCTGGCTGCCAGCAAGACTTCCCGGTTGTCGAGAATCGACACGTTGTGGGCGTGCTCACTCGCACTGACCTGCTGAGCGGTCTGGCCAAACACGGGCCTCCATCGCTCGTGGGTGAGGTGATGCAGCGGAAAATCTGCACGGTGCAACCGACTGAAATGGTTGAGAGCGTGCTGAACCGGCTGCAGGAGAACGATTGCCGCACCATGCCGGTGGTGCAAGACGGCGAACTGGTGGGCATCGTCACGTCCGAGAATCTCGGCGAATACCTGATGATTCAAGCCGCCTTGGAGGAGTCGTTGCGCGAAAAGCTTGGTGGCAGACGGCGTGCAGTTGCACGCGTTGAGCATTAACGTGTAGGGGACATCAGTCAGCACGCACAATCGGATAACGGAATTGTCATGCCCGTCGCATTGAATGAAGACATCGCCGGACGGCTGGAGGAAGTCGCGCGCATCCTCGCCGAGCAGGGCGCAAATCGCTTTCGCGTGCAGGCTTACCAGCATGCAGCCAATGCGCTCCGAGAACTGGCGCGGCCGGTGTCGGAACTGTTCGCCGCGGAGGGGCTCGTGGGACTGGAGAAACTTCCTGGCGTGGGCGAAAGCCTTGCGCGATCGATTCGCGACATTCTTCTGCACGGTAAACTGGCCATGCTCGACCGGCTGCGCGGCGAGCATGATCCGATAACCTTGCTGACTTCGGTGCCCGGTGTTGGCAAAACCCTGGCGTGGAGGTTGCATGATGACTTGAACATAGAGACGCTGGAGGAATTGGAAGCCGCAGCCCACGATGGTCGTCTTGAAAACATCGCCGGTGTTGGCGCCAAGCGACTCGCCGGCATCCGCGACTCGCTCGCGCACCGGCTTGGTCGCGTCCGCCAGCCAACGACTCCTCCAACCGAGACCGACGACCCCGCGGTGGCCGAGTTGCTGGACGTGGACGGTGAATATCGCCGCGAAGCCACCGCCGACACACTAAAGAAAATCGCCCCGCGCCGATTCAATCCCAGCGGCGAAGCGTGGCTGCCGGTGCTGCACACCACGCGGGCCGGGCGTCATTACACTGCGCTGTTCTCGAATACGGCGCACGCTCACAATTCCCACAAAACCAGGGATTGGGTGGTGATTTATTACGACGGCGATGAGGGCGAGCGGCAGTGCACCGTCATCACCTCGGAATTCGGCCGACTCAATGGTCTGCGCATCGTGCGTGGGCGCGAAGATGAGTGTGAGGCACATTATCGAAGACTGGGCGGATTGCGTCCAATGGAACTTCGCCCGGCTTGAGTGTTGCCGAACGAAAATGTTATCGGCGCGACGCATGGGAGCCTCCCGGCCATGAATCCCCCTTACGACGCGCTACTCCTCTCCAGGCTCTCCACATTATCGCTGGTGGAGTTTTGTGACTCATCGTCGGGTTTGGACATTGTTTCGGGCGGTTCGCATTCACGAGCCGATGGTGACATCAGGTTGCGCTCTTTTTCTCCCGCCACCGATCACCGGGCAGTGAGTGTCTCTGATGGCTTGCTCCGTCGTGCGTCCGAAGCTGGAGGAAACAGGGTGCGGCTTGATGGCCATTGGTGAGGCCGTCATGGCTTTGCCTCGTTCCCGTCTGAGCCAGTCAACGCTTAAAAGCGTGACGTTCATCATCGGCCACCAAGAAACGACCAATGTTTGGCAATATCAGTGCAGCGTAATCGCCGGTCAGCCTGAATACTATGACGTATGGGGATGCAAGTTGGAACGCTAGTGGATGAAAGATTGATGCCCATTGAAACGAACAGGTTTTTCATCCAATCGCTCTGACAGTGTGAACAACTACAACAAACAAATCAGTGAGGGTTAACATGCCACTCTACGAATACATTTGCCGGAAATGTCACAAGAAATTTGGCGAAGTGCTGACGATCAAGGAACACGAAGAAAAAAAGATTCGATGTCCGAAGTGTGACAGCGCAGACTTGGAAAAGGTCATTGAACCGTTTGTCGCTGTTACTTCGAAGAAGAGCGGGAAGTGGTGAACCCGGCGGACTTGTCTTCGCCAGCCGGAAATGCGGAAACAATGCAGGGCGGACCTGGTCCTGGCAAGTCCTGGCAGGAGTCCGCCAATAATCTGAATGGAATTGGAAGGATGAGAAAGTTAAGAACCAACCCAATGGACGTTCTCCATTCCCGGTTGTAGAAGAAACTGCACGGCCAGGAGCATTTGAGAGATGAAACACGGTTTGAAAAAGCGATTCAGCGGTCGAGCCGCTTCCATGTCGCCGGCGAAAATCGATCCAAAATGGGCGTGGCATTACCGCGCCCTGGTGGCGTTGCGTGAGCGACTGCTGCGGGAGCGTGGTGAAAAGTTGGATGACGCGTCGCAGCCGCTTGAACCGCACAGCATGGACATGGCAGACAGCGCCACGGATGAATTTGATCACAACATGGCGTTGAGCGAGCTGTCTGCCGAGCAGGACGCATTTTTCGAAATTGAAGAAGCGCTCAAGCGCATCCTGAACGGCAGCTACGGTGTCTGCGAGGAAACCGGGAAACCGATTTCGCCCGCGCGCCTGCGGGCCATTCCGTGGGCTCGTTTTTCGAAAGATATTGAGGATCGGTTCGAGCAGCAGGGTGCCGTCAATCGCGCCCAGCTCGGACAGGTCGCCTCGGTTCGAGGTCCCCAGAACCGGAGTCTGGAGGAATCCGAGTCGCCGGAGGAAGAGTCCCAGGAAACCACGCCGAAAGACGAAGCCCTTGCCCAGGTCTATTCGCCGCCTGGCCGGCATCTTCACCCGCACGAGGGTTCAGGCAAACAACACAAACGCCCTTCAGGAGCAGGCGGCGTCGAATGAGAAAAATATTTTACGTCGATCAGGCGATGTGTGGCGGCGAGGAATTGCCGGCGGAGTTTGACCTGGAAGAGTTCTGCGAGGTGCTTCAGGGGAAGGTTCCTGAAGTGGAGATCGTGCCCGTAATCGACTCGGAAGAATCGGCAGTCAATCGCGATCCTTCCCTCGTGCCCGAATCCGTGTTGAATGAGGCGCTCGGCGAGTACTGTCATCGTTAGCGCCCGTCCGCGGCTTTCGTCATCATGGACATTGTCCGGGGCCGGCGGATTATGAACGCAAACGAAATGGAAACCACGGCCAGGGCGCTGGTGGCGCCGGGCAAAGGCATTCTTGCGGCGGACGAAAGTCTGCCCACGATCGAGAAGCGATTCAAAACCATCGGTGTTCCGTCCACGGAAGTGAACCGACGGGCATATCGTGAGATGCTTTTCACCACGCCGAAACTGGGTGAATTCATCAGCGGTGTCATCCTGTTCGACGAAACTCTACGGCAGAATGCCGCGGACGGAATGCCGTTGGTCGAGGTGCTTAAAAGCCAGGGCAGCAGCCCCGGCATTAAAGTGGACAAGGGTGCCAAGGCCCTGGCCGGGTTTCCCGGAGAGAAAATGACCGAGGGCCTGGACGGTCTGCGCAACCGGCTCGAAGAATATGTGCGATGGGGCGCGCGGTTCACGAAGTGGCGCGCGGTCATCGTCATCGGCGCGAACATTCCCAACCGCACTTGTCTCGAGTCCAATGCGCACGGATTGGCGCGCTTCGCCTCCCTGAGTCAGAAGGCCGGCCTGGTTCCGATTGTGGAGCCAGAAGTCTTGATGGATGGCGACCATCCGATCGAACGCCACTTCGAAGTGACCGAGGCGATTTTGAAAGCAGTGTTCCAATCGCTTTTCGAACATCGCGTTCGTCTCGAAGCGATGCTGCTCAAGCCGAACATGGTTTTGGCCGGCAAGGATTGTCCGCAGCAGGCCGGCCTGGCGCAAGTTGCCGAGACCACGTTGCGCTGCATGTTGCGGGCCGTGCCGGGGGCTGTGCCCGGAATTGTTTTTCTTTCCGGCGGACAAAGTGACGTGCTCGCGACAGCGCATCTCAACGCCCTCAACCAGCTTGCGAAAGCACCCTGGGAATTGAGTTTTTCTTTCGGTCGTGCGCTGCAGGCACCCGCGTTGAAAACGTGGCGAGGCGATCAGCCGGAGTGCCGCCCAGCAGGCGCTTTATCCTCGCGCCCAATGCAACGGCGCAGCCCGCTTCGGAAAATATTCTGTCGAAATGGAATCAGTGGCTTCCTGAACGCACTTTTTACCGAAGAACTCCAGCGGCTCAGTCAATCCGAATAACGGGTAGTGATTCTCGCCTATCTCCTGCGCGGCGGACAACCGGCCGCCAAAGTCGCCCGCTGGCGACCAAGCTCGGGGCGAAGTCATTGAAATATTTGGAAAAGGGGCCGGCGGGATCATGGTGGGCGCGGTTCAGGTGGGTTTGGACCGGCAGATTATTCAGGGAGCGTGGTTGCCGCCAACTGCCTTCATATACTGTGCTCGTTCAAAGGCGCTGGGGTCCGGGCAGTTTTTATGACTCAAACATCCCTTTAGTTGCTCGACCGAAATGTATTCGTGCTCCTGCATCCACGCGACCATCTCGCGCTCAATGACGCGGAGTTGATCGATGCCGTGACGCATGAGGACGGAGCAGAGCATCGTAACATCCGCGCCGGCCATCAGCATTTTCAACGCATCCGTCCCACGATGAATGCCGCTCGTGGCTGCGAGACTGGCGCTGATGCGATCGTAAAGAATCGCGATCCAGCGCATGGGCAGACGCATCGCCATCGGCGTGCTGTAGAATACGCTGGGCGTGACTTCCAGCGATTCCAACTCAATGTCCGGTTGATAAAAGCGGTTGAACAGGACGAGTGCGTTCGCCCCGGCGGCGTCGAGCCGCGCCGCCATGTTGGCAAAGTTGCTGAAGAACGGGCTTAATTTCACCGCCACCGGAATCTTCACTTCCGATTTCACCGCTTTGAGAATTTCCACATAAACGTGTTCTACTTCATCGGCTCTCATCTCCATGTCGGTCGGAATCCAGTAGATATTCAGTTCCAGCGCGTCGGCCCCAGCCTGTTCGATGAGCCGGGCGTATTGCGTCCATTTGCCGGGTGTCGAGCCGTTGAGGCTGGCGATGATCGGGATGTTCATGGATTGCTTCGCCTTCCTGATGTGCGTAAGATAAACCTCCGGCCCAATGTGAAACTCCGCGGGTTCGGGAAAGTAAGTCAACGCTTCGGGATAACTCTCCGTGCCCTGGGTGAGATGGTGCGCCAGCTCGTAGCGCTCCAGGCGGATCTGCTCCTCAAACAGTGAATGAAGAACCACCGCGGCGGCGCCGGCGTCTTCCATGCGCTTGAGGTTGTCGAGGTCTTCGGACAACGGCGAAGCGGAAGGCACCAGCGGTGTTCGCAATTTTAGTCCGAGATAGGTTGTGCTCAAGTCCATTACGGTTTCCTTTCTTCTGGTGTTGTGCGATCAAGCATCTTCCGAAACCGGCTTGACCGGCGCGGCGACCGGCTCGGTGGTTCGCAATTTACAATCGCGGGCGGCGAGATACTGGTAAAGCTGCCAGCGAACACCGACGTCCTGCTGGGCTTGGGCAAACAGCTTTTTCGCTTCGTCCGGTTTGCTCTTGGTCAGCATCTTGAACCGGTTCTCCAGATTCAAATATTGTTCGACCTTCAATCGCGGTGTTTGTGAATCCAACTGCAAACAATTCTCGCCGCTCCTGGCGCGCTCGGGATGGTAGCGATACAGCAGCCATTGGCCGGATTGCACGGCGGACTTCTGGTTCTGCATCGCGGTGGTCATGTTGATGCCGTGGGCGATGCAATGGCTGTAGGCGATGATGAGCGCCGGCCCGTCGTAAGCCTCGGCCTCCAGAAATGCTTTCAGCGTGTGCTCATCCTTTGCGCCCATCGCCACGGATGCCACGTACACATTGCCGTAGGTCATGGCGATGAGGCCGAGGTCTTTCTTCGCGGCGGGTTTGCCGCCGGCGGCAAACTTCGCCACCGCGCCGCGCGGGGTGGACTTGGAACATTGACCGCCCGTGTTGGAATAAACTTCCGTGTCGAGGACGAGCACTTTGACATTGCGACCGCTGGCGAGAACGTGATCCAGTCCGCCGAAGCCAATGTCATACGCCCAACCATCGCCACCGACGATCCAAACACTCTTGCGCACCAGCGTGTCGGCAACGGCGAGCAAGCGGCGCCCTTCGTTAGTGTTCAAGGCTGTCAACTTCTGCTTCAGTTCGTCCACTGCCTGGCGTTGCTCGTAAATGCCCGCCTCGTCCTTTTGGTCCGCCTCAAGAACTCTACGCGCGAGTTCTTCACCGACAACGCCACTCATTTGTCTGAGTTGTTCGCAGGCGAATTCCCGTTGCTTGTCGATGGAAACCCGGAAGCCCAATCCGAACTCCGCATTGTCCTCAAACAGCGAGTTTGACCAGGCCGGTCCTCGTCCCTCGGTGTTCTTCGCCCACGGTGTGGTCGGCAGATTGCCGCCGTAGATGGAGGAGCAACCCGTCGCGTTGGCGATCATGAGGCGGTCACCGAACAATTGTGTGAGCAACTTGAGGTAGGGCGTCTCCCCGCAACCTGCACACGCGCCCGAAAACTCGAACAGCGGCTCCAAGGTCTGCACGCCATGCACGTTGTTCGCGTGTGCAGCGCGGCGGTCGGTGTCGGGAAGCGACAAAAAGAACTCCCAGTTCGCGCGTTCGGTTTCACGGAGCGGTGGCTGCGGGCGCATGTTGATGGCTTTGAGCCGCGCTTCGGATTTGTTGCGCGCCGGACAGACATCGACGCAGATGCCGCAGCCGGTGCAATCCTCTGGCGCGACCTGCAACGTGTATTTTAGTCCCTTCCAGTCCGGATGCCGCGCGTCGTGTACCTTGAACTGAGTCGGCGCGCCGGACAGATCAGCCGCCTCATAAACCTTGCTGCGGATGACGGCGTGCGGGCAGACGAAGACGCATTTTCCACATTGGATGCAGACGTTGGGGTCCCACACGGGAATCTCCGTGGCGAGGTTGCGCTTTTCCCAGCGCGCGGTGGCGGTCGGATAAGTTCCGTCCACCGGCAATGCGCTGACCGGAAGCGCG
Source organism: Verrucomicrobiota bacterium (assembly GCA_016200005.1). NCBI lineage: Bacteria > Pseudomonadati > Verrucomicrobiota > Verrucomicrobiota bacterium. The sequence continues at coordinate 81,844 of JACQFP010000020.1, forward strand.
TCGCCGCGACCGGCGATGATTGTGCCGAGGACGTTGCGCACAAACTCAGGCGCGCGTGGGGAAATTGGCGGTTGGATTTCCGTGAGGCTCGTGACGTGATCGGGCACTTTTACTTCGTGAAGATTCGCCAACGTGTTGTCCACGGCGTTCAGGTTCATTTGCACGATTTCTTCACCCTTTTTGCCGTAGGTCTTGCGGATGGAATCCTTGATGGCCGCGATGGCTTCGTCGCGCGGCAGCACCCCGGAGACGGAAAAGAAACAGACCTGCATCACGGTGTTGATGCGGCCGCCCATGCCGCATTCACGCGCGACCTTGTGAGCGTCGATGACGAAAAGTTTTGCGTACTGGTTGATCAGGCGGCGTTGCGTGGGCTCGGGCAGGCGACGCCATGTTTCGTCCGGCCCCCAGGGCGCATTGAGCAGAAACGTTCCGCCCGGCGCGAGTTGCTCGGCGACATCGAGGCGTTCCAAAAAGAATGGTTGATGGCAGCCGACGAAATTCGCCTCGGACACAAGATACGTCGAACGGATCGGCTTCGGGCCGAACCGCAAATGCGACACGGTGACGGCGCCGGACTTTTTGGAGTCGTAAACAAAATATCCCTGGGCGTAGTGATCGGTATTCTCGCCGATGATCTTGATGGATTCCTTGTTCGCGCCAACCGTCCCGTCGGAGCCAAGTCCGTAAATCAACGCTCGAAAAACCTGCTTTGGTTCGACCGAAAAGAGTGCGTCGTAATCGAGACTCGTGCCGGAAACATCATCGTGTATGCCGACGGTGAAATGGTTTTTGGGTGACGCTTGCGCGAGGTTCTCGAAGACCGACTTGATCATCGCGGGGGTGAATTCTTTGGAAGACAGCCCGTAGCGACCGCCGACAATCATCGGCAGCGTTGTGAACTTTGCCCAGCCGCTGCTCAAGCCTTCGTAGAGCGCATTGACGCAATCCAAATACAGCGGTTCGCCAGCGCTGCCGGGTTCTTTGGTGCGGTCGAGGACGGCGATGGCTTTGACACTTGGCGGCAGTGCTTCCATGAATCGTTCTGAGTCGAACGGTCGATACAAACGCACCTTGAGCAGGCCGACTCTTTCGCCGCCGGCGTTCAGAAAATCGACGGTTTCGTGGACCGCTTCGCAACCGGAACCCATCAGCACGATCACTTGTTCCGCATCGCCCGCGCCGTGATAGTCGAAGAGTCCGTATTGCCGGCCGGTCAACCGGGCGAACTTGTCCATCGCCTCTTGAACGATGCCCGGAGCGGCGGCGTAAAACGGATTCACCGTTTCGCGCGCTTGAAAATAAACGTCCGGGTTTTGCGCGGTGCCGCGCAGGACGGGATGATCGGGCGAAAGCGCCCGGGCACGATGTTCCAGCACGCATTGCTCGTCGATCATCGCGCGAAGAATTTCATCCGTCAGCACTTCGATCTTGGAAATCTCGTGCGAGGTCCGGAAGCCGTCGAAAAAATGCACAAAGGGAATCCGCGACTCCAACGTGGCGGCGTGGGCGATCAGCGCAAAATCCTGTGCTTCCTGCACCGAGGCCGAACAAAGCATCGCAAAACCCGTGGCCCGCGCGGCCATCACGTCACTGTGGTCGCCAAAGATGGAAAGCGCCTGCGCCGCCAGTGAGCGGGCCGCAACGTGCAATACCATCGGCGTCAGTTCACCGGCGATTTTGTACAGGTTGGGAATCATCAGCAGCAACCCCTGCGACGCCGTGAAAGTGGTCGCGAGCGCGCCGGTTTGCAGCGCGCCGTGAATCGCGCCCGCCGCGCCGCCTTCGCTTTGCATTTCGATGACGGAAGGCACCGTGCCCCAAAGATTTTTTTGCCTGGCTGCGGCCCAGGCGTCCGCCCACTCACCCATCCCCGACGCGGGCGTGATGGGATAGATGGCGATGACTTCGTTGAGCGCGTAGGCTACGCGCGCCACGGCTTCGGTGGCGTCAATGGTTTTCATTTGGTTCATTGCGGTTGGCATTGGTTGCATCACCCGAGCGGATTGCGACAAGGTCAAATTCATAACAAAATCTCCGCCCGACATTCGGCGTCCCCTACTTCATGACGGATCTGGAATCCGACGCGCCGACACACGTGCTGCATTTCACGATTGTCCGGCAGAATGGTTGCCGTGATGCGGTCCAGTTTTTCATCGCGCCCGATCTGGACGAGCGTTTTCAGGAGGCGGGTTCCCAAGCCCAGGCGCTGCCATTGATCGCTGACGAGCAGGGCGAACTCGGCATCGTTCGCGCCATGCAACTTGCTGAGCCGGCCCACTCCAACAATTTCACGTTGACCGCTCTTTTCATCGTCGCGTTCGACGACCAAGGCCATCTCGCGGTCATAGTCGATGAAACAAATGCGGGCGAGGCGCTCGTGAGCCGTGCGCTGCTCCAGCCGCAACGGGGTGAAGTAACGATAATAAACGCTGCGCTCGGAAAGTGTCTGATGAAATGTCACCATCAGCGGCTCGTCTTCGGGACGAATGGGCCGGATGGTGACGGACGTTCCATCTCGCAATTTGCATCCCGTGACGTACTGTGAAGGATAAGGGCGGATGGCGGACCGGGGCAATTGATCCTCGCGCATCGTCGGCTCGTGCAGCACGATGCGTGCGTCGAGCGCCAATATTCGGTCGGACGAAACCAGCAACGGATTGATATCGATCTCCTTGATCCAACGTTGCTCGGCGACGAGCTGACTGAAGCGCACCAGCAATTGTTCCAAGGCCGCGAGGTCCACGGGCGAGCGTCCGCGCACGCCTCTAAGCGCCGTGTAGATGCGGGTCTGTTCCATCAGACGGCGGGCGAGTGTGGCATTGAGGGGCGGCAAACCCAGCGCGCGATCTTTGAAAACCTCGACAAGCTGGCCACCCGCGCCGAACAACAGCACCGGACCGAACTGCGCATCTATGCTGCTGCCGAGAATGAGTTCGTAGCCTTCGAGCGAGATCATCGGCTGCACCGTGACCCCGAGGAAATGGTGCGCACCGGCTTTCTGGCGCACCGACGATTCGATCGCGCGCCAGGCACGCCGGACGCCGGCAGCGTTGCGGATGTTGAGATGCACGCCACCGACCTCCGTCTTGTGCGTGAGTGATTCGGAGAAAAGTTTCACCACGACCGGGTAACCGAGGTCGCTGGCCTGAGCCACGGCTTCCTCTTCGGTCAACGCGACGCGCGTCGCGACGGTTGGGATGTCATAGGCGACGAGAATTTGTTTTGATTCGAATTCGGTCAACAACGTGCGCCCGGCTTTCCGCGCCTTTGCCATCAGCTCCGTGGGTTTTGAACCCGACTTCGGTTCGGATTTTGTCCCGTTCAAGGCCGGCGTCTCATAAAGACTGCGCAGGTTTTGTGTGTAACGCCACATCAGGTCGAAGGCGCGGGCCGCGCGGTCGGGATACTTGAACGTGGGAATGCTTGAACTGTTTAGGATCGCTTCCCCGCCCTCGACGGCGGGACCGCCCATCCAACAGGCGAGCAGCGGTTTGCCGTCGAGTTTGGCGAACGGTTTCAAATGTTCGGCGGTGGCGACCGCTTCCGTCATCGCTTGCGGCGTCAGAATCGCGAGGACGCCGTCCGAGTTCGCGTCCCGGGCGGCTAGTTCGACGGCTTTGGCGTAACGTTCCGGACCGGCGTCGCCGAGGATGTCGATGGGGTTGTTGTGACTCCAGTGTGGAGGCAACAACTGGTCGAGCGCGGCACGGGTAGTTTCCGAAAACTCCGCAAGCTGGCCGCCGGAATTGACGAGCATATCAGTAGCGAGCGCGCCGGGGCCGCCGGCGTTGGTGACGATGGCCAGCCGCGGCCCGCGCGGGCGCGGTTGCTTGGCCAGCACTTCCGACATGTCAAACAACTCCTCGATGGTGTTCACCCGCAACACACCAACGCGACGGAACGCGGCTTCAAGCACTTCATCGCTCCCCGTGAGCGAACCGGTGTGCGACGCGGCTGCCTTGGCGGCAGCTTCCGTGCGACCCACCTTGATGACGATGATCGGTTTCGTGAGCGCCACTTCGCGCGCCGCCGAGAGGAACGACCGCGCGTCGCCGACGGATTCCATGTAGATGACGATGCTCCGGGTGTACGGATCGTCGCCGAGATAATAAATGAGGTCGCCCCAGCCGACATCGAGCATGGAGCCGACCGACACAAAAGCGCTGAAGCCGACGTTTTCGCGCAGACTCCAATCCAGGATGGCGGTGCATAGCGCGCCACTCTGGCTGATGAAAGCGACGTTGCCCGGACGCGCCATGGTGGCCGCGAACGTCGGATTGAACTGTGCATGGGGCGACATCACCCCGAGGCAATTCGGACCGATGACACGCAACCGTCCGCGTCTCGCTTCCGCCAGGATGTTTTGTTCCAACTCCGCGCCGCTGGCGCCACATTCCTTGAATCCCGCCGAGATGATGATGGCGCCACGCACGCCGGCTTCGACACACTCGCGAACAATGCCCGAGACCGTAGGCGCGGGCGTGACGATGACGGCGAGATCAACTTTTTGTGGCACCTCCGAAATATTGGGAAAGGCCTGAATACCGAGCACACTGGTGCGCCTGGGGTTGATGGGAAAGACGGTGCCAGCGAATGCGGAGAGATTTTTCAGCACCGCACGGCCCACACTGCCTTCCTTATCCGTGGCACCAATGACAGCCACCGTGCGTGGCGCAAAGATCGATTCAAGCGGATGCCGCCGGGCGTGCCGGAGAATGTCGTGCGCGTGCTCAGGGGCAAGGTTTGTAATGCTTTGGCTTTTCATTTTGCTTTGGTTTCACTCGGGTGTGACGTGTTCGCCACGGCAACCGCCGAAACGAAGCCACTTCTCAAACTCGACGGCGATGAACGACGCGGCAGCCACGGCGAGAATCCGCAGCCAGGACTCGCCGCTGATGGGCGCGGTGTGGAACAGCTTGTTCATCACCGGACCATAGCTGAAGAACAGTTGCGTCGCCAACATCGCCATCGAGCCGGCGATGACCCAGCGATTGGAAAGGAAGCCGACCGAGAAGAACGAGTGGTTCAGCGAGCGGCAGTTGAACAAGTACCCGATCTCGACGAGAACGATGACGTTGATGACGGCGGTTCGGGCCTCGGCGATCGTTTCACCCGCCATGTTCATTTCCCAGAAGAACAGCCAGAAGGCGCCAGCCAGCATAATGAGCGAAACCAACCCGGTCCGCATCATCAACGGGTAAGTGAGCAGCGGGCGTTTCGGGTCACGCGGCGGGCGAAGCATGAGGTCTTGTTCTTTAGGCTCGAAGACGAGCATCAGGCCAAGAAGTATTGCCGTGGTCATGTTCACCCAAAGCAATTGCACCGGCAGCGCCGGCAGCAGCGTGCCGAACACAATCGCCGTCAACAGAATCACTGCCTCGCCCGCGTTGGTCGGTAGCGTCCACACGATGAACTTGGTCAGGTTGTCGAAGACGGCGCGGCCCTCCTCCACCGCGGCTTCAATCGAGGCGAAGTTGTCGTCGGTCAAAATCATGTCCGCCGCACCCTTGGCCACGTCGGTGCCGCTGATACCCATGGCCACGCCGATGTCCGCCTGCTTGAGCGCAGGCGCGTCGTTTACGCCATCGCCGGTCATGGCGACGACGTGGCCACGCGACTGTAGCGCGCGGACGAGCCGAAGTTTCTGTTCTGGCGCCACGCGAGCGAAGACGTCGGTGCGGTTGGCAATTTCAGGAAGCTCTTCGTCGGCGACCTTTTCCAACTCGCGGCCGGAGAGGGCGACGAACTTTCCGTGCTCTTCGCGGCCTTTCAGCCCAATCTGCCCCGCGATGGCGCGGGCCGTGGCGAGGTGGTCGCCGGTAATCATCTTCACACCAATGCCCGCCTGCTGGCACTTGCGCACCGCGGCGACGGCCTCGGGGCGCGGCGGGTCAATCATCCCCTGTAAGCCGAGGAAGGTGAGTCCCCCGGCAACGTGACCGTGCTCGAGCTTGGCGTGCTTCGCGTCCACGTGGCGCCGAGCGAAACCAATGACACGCAGGCCGTGCTCGGCCATCGCTTCGACGGCGCAGCGGACGGCCTCTTTGTCGAGCGGAGCGACTTTACCGCGATCGTCGAGCGCGTCCGTGCTGTGATCGAGCAGCCGTTCCACCGCGCCGACCTTGTAAATCACCCGGCCCACCTGCGCATCGTGCAACGTGGCGCGAAACATGTGCTCGGACTCGAACGGAATCGTGTCCAACACGGGCGCTTCGCGGTGTGCGTCCGCGTGAAACAACCCGCCCTTCTCGGCGACGACGAGCAGTGCGGCTTCCGTCGGGTCACCCTGCACTTTCAAGTGTCCACGCTCGTCGCGCACAATTTGCGAATCGTTGCACAAAACGCCGGCACGCAGACATTCAAAAAGCGCGAGATTGGTTTCGGAGGTCACTGGTTCCCCTTCGAATTGGATATCTCCCTTCGGTTCGTAACCTACCCCGGTTACTTTGTAGTTTGCGCCACCCGCGTAAATCCATTGCACGGTCATCTGGTTCTCCGTGAGTGTGCCGGTCTTATCGGAGCATATGACCGTGGTGCTGCCGAGCGTTTCCACAGCCGGGAGCTTGCGGATGATCGCCTGACGCCTCGCCATTCGCGAGACGCCGATGGCGAGGACGATGGTGACGGCGGCGGGCAACCCTTCGGGAATCGCGCCCACAGCGAGCGCCACCGCGGCCATGAACATCTCCACCGCCTTTTCGCCACGCGCCACGCCAATCACGAATGTCGCCGCGGCCAGCGCCAGTATCACCCACAAGAGCAGCCGGCTGAACTGCGCGATTTTCTTCGTCAGCGGCGTCGAGAGGTCCACCGCCTCGGAGATGAGACTCGCGATGTGGCCGGTTTCGGTCTGGTCGCCGATGGCCCATACCAGACCTTCGCCTTGGCCGGCGGTGACGAGTGTGCCGGTGAAAGCGAGGTTCTTACGATCCGCCAGCACCGTCTCGAGCGCCAGCGCGTCGGGATGCTTGTGGACGGCGACGGATTCGCCGGTGAGCGCGGACTCGTCCACCTGCAGGTTCTTGACATGCAACACGCGCAAATCCGCTGGCACTCGGTCGCCAGCCTGGAGCAGCACCACATCGCCGGGGACAAGTTTCTCGGAAGGCACTCGCAGTTTGCGTCCGTCGCGGCGCACCGTGGTTTGGGTCGCGACCAGGCTCGCGAGCGACTCAATGGCCTTCTCCGCCTTGGCTTCCTGCAGGAACCCGACGATGGCATTGAGGAACACGACGCCGAAGATGACAGACGAATCCACCCATTCACCGAGAAATGCCGTGACGCCCGAGGCGACGAGGAGGATGTAAACGAGCGGCTGGTTGAATTGCTGAAGGAAATTCAGCCACGCCGGCGTGCCACGGCGCGGCGTGACGCGGTTCGGGCCGAACCTGGCCTGGCGCCGCTTGGCTTCGGCTGCCGCCAGGCCCGTCTGCAAGTTGACGTCCAGCAGGCGCTGGACTTCGTCAGCGTGGAGCTGGTGGAAATGCTTTTGCGCCGGCGGGTTCATCGTTTGGACGGGCGCACTACCAGCACCGGACGCGAACTTTGCTTCATCACCTTCTGTGCCACCGACCCGAGTACGGCTTTCGAAAGTCCACTGCGTCCGTGCGACCCAAGGCAAATCACGTCCGCGCTGAAACGTTCCGCCTCCTGGCAAATCGCCTTCGCTACGTCGCGATGTTCGACGACTTCAACTTCCGTGGCGATGCCGCGCAGTTCGGCTCCAGACGGGATGAACGAGCGAAGCTTCTTGAGCGAATCGGCGGTCAGTTGTTTGTGCTGCTTTTCGGTCAGCCGCTTGGGTTGGTAATGCGGCACCAGCGGACCGGGCAATTCCCACGGCGGGATGACGTGAATGAGCTTGATGCGGCTGCCACGTTGTACCGCCGCATAAGCATAAGGAACAGCGTGGTTGCCCAGGTCTGAAAAATCCGTGGTCACCAGCACGCGCTTGATTTCGGGAACACGATCAAGTGTGCCCTCGCTGGTTCCGGTCAGCGGCACAACTGCCACGCTCATGGACGCGTGCCGCAATACGCCGCGTGACACCGACCCAAGCCAAAACCGATCGAGGCCGTGGCGTTGGTGAGTACCCACCACGAGCAAGTCGGCCTGTTCTTGTTGTGCCAATTGGGTGAGCTGAGCATCGGAATGGCCCCAGCCGGGCACGACACAGAGAGAAACCGGCTGCTCGCCGAAAATCGCGGCGACTCTCTCCTTGAGGTCCCGTTGCAGCACGCGCGCCGCTTCGGGATGAATTTCCGTCAGCGAAATCGGTCCCCGTATCCCCAAACGTTCAAGATCTGCCGGCGGCCAGTCCACGTGTGCGACCGTGATTTCGCAGTGACCGATCTCCTGCCAATCGCGCAACCATCGCAGCGCGGCATCGGCGCTCGCGGAAAAATCGCAGCCGACGATAACCTTCAACCGCCGCTTGCGGCGAGCCCAGGCCACCAATGGTTCGTCTTGCCGCACAACGAGGGTCGGCACTGGCGATGTCTCCGCCGTGCGTTCGGCCACACTGCCTACCAGCAGCCGGCCCAAGGCAATCTGTCCAATCGACGCCACCACCACCAGTCGTGCGTTCGATGCGGTGGCCGCTTTGACCAGCGCTTCATACGCAGAGCCGGAGAGAATCTCCGCCTTCACTACGGCACCGAGTTTGCGCAACCGTTCAGCTTCTTTAGCAAGGTGCACGCGCGTTCTCTCAAGCACAGCCGAAAAAACCTCCGGATGGCTCGCTCCCAGTCCGGCATGCTCCTCGACATGGACGAGAACCAACTCGCTATCGACACGTTTGGCGATGGCAGCCGCCACATTGGCCGCTTCGACCGCATGGATGGAGAAGTCCGTACCGCAGATGATTGGTCGCTGGCGGTTGTTCATGGTCGTGGTCATTTCGTTGTGTTATCGCTTTTGCTAAAACTCACACAGTATCCGTATCATTCTTCGTGGTCATGAACTCCTTCGCCCGATTGAGGAAAATGGCCATGCACTTGGCGGCTGGCCTGTTTGTAGAGCGCTTCCACGCAGTGAATATATTCCACGTAAGCCTTCACGAACTCGCGTCCAGCTTCGACATCGTTTTGGGCGAAGTTTTTCTTTTTCAACGCGTCGTTGAAATGGCGCTCAACTCCTTTATGAACTGTCTCCGTCAGAAGTTTCATGATGGGCTGGATATTCCCGTCCTTCAGCGCCTGGTCCGCCGCCGGAATCGCTGGGCCGAGGTCGCGCCCCGCTGGTTTCAGTCCGGTGTAAGGCGCGCCTTCGCCAGCGCGATGGATGCGCACCAGCGTTTCGAAGAAAAAGCGGTCGGCCAGTTGCTTCGCGTCGGCGTTGAGCTTGCGCACGGCGAGTGTCTGCTCGAAGGCGCACTTGATTTCGGCTTCATCATCCTTCTGCACCCAGATCAGGACGGGGTTGACGTTGCCGTCGGCAAGCGCTTTTTGCGCGGCTTTGACCACCGGGCCGTCCATGCCGTCGCAGTGAGCAAAAGTTTTGCCGGGGTTCAGCGACAGTAAGGCGAACGCCATCGTCGCGATCGTCGAAGCTTTGGTGATAGCGGAGTTTTTCATGACCGGGCTTCCTTTCTCTCAATCATGGTTTGAGTTGTTTACTGCTGGCACGCTGGCGCCCGGGCGAATTTCCGTGTGCCGAACTTGGCCGCCCAGGTTCGCCGTCCATAGCATCAGGCCGCTTGCGGTCAGTGAAGCCGCCAGCATCACCAAGCCATACCAGACAGGGACGACTTTGCCCCGCCGAAACAGAATTAATCCGACCAGCGCGCCGACGCCCAGCACGACGATACCGGTAAACGCTACGACCGCCGCATCTTCGTGCTGCTCAATTATTGGTTTTGAGACACCCGGCAGCGGCTTGGCGACTTCCTCCGCTGGCTCTCCGGTTAAATACGCTGGCACCGCGAGCAACGCAACGATGAGGAAGGCGCCCAATGCGGCTTTCTTTAACTCATCGCTTTTCTGCCAGAGCGCGAAGACCAGTAATCCCAGTCCGAATACTGTGCCGAGGACGGGGATGTGATTCAGCAGCAAGTGCAGGTGTGTTGCATTCATTGTTGGTCGTTCCTTTCTTTCTCTTTTTCCAAAATTGCCGCGGTGGTTTTCATCACGGTGTCCGGGTTGAGGGAGATGCTGTCGATGCCCTGGGTGACGAGGAATTGGGCGAAGTCGGGGTAATCACTCGGCGCCTGGCCGCAGATACCAATCTTGCGTTTCCGCGCGCGGCAAATCTGGATGGCCTGCGCAATCATCGTTTTCACCGCCAGGTTACGTTCGTCGAAGATAGGCGCGACGATTTCGGAATCGCGGTCCACGCCAAGGATGAGTTGCGTGAGGTCGTTCGAGCCGATGCTGAAGCCGTCGAAGATTTCACAGAACTCTTCGGCGAGGATGACGTTGCTGGGGATTTCGCACATGACGTAAATCTCCAATCCGCTCACGCCGCGTTTGAGTCCGTGTTTCGCCATTTCGGCCTGAACGCGCCGTCCTTCCTCGACGGTGCGGCAGAACGGAATCATCAACTTGAGATTGGTCAGGCCCATTTCGTCGCGAACTTTTTTGACCGCGCGACATTCCAGCGCAAAACCGGCTTGATAACGCGGGTTGTAGTAACGGCTGGCGCCGCGGAAACCAATCATCGGGTTCTCTTCGGCCGGCTCGTAGGCTTTGCCGCCGATGAGGTTGGCGTATTCGTTTGTTTTGAAATCGCTCAGGCGTAGGATCACGTCCTTGGGATAAAACGCGGCGGCGATCATCGCGACGCCTTGGGCGAGTTTATCGACGAAAAATTGCGGCTTGTCGGTGTAGCCGGAGGTGAGGTCTTCGATTTGAGATTTCACCGGGCCGGATGCCAGCTTGTCGAAGTCCAGCAAAGCGAGCGGATGAATCTTGATGTAGGTGGTGATGATGAATTCCTCGCGGGCAAGGCCGACGCCGTCGTTCGGGATGAACGAGAGCGAAAACGCTTCCTCGGGGTTGCCAACGTTCATCATCACCTTGGTTTTCGGACGGCCAAGGCCTTTAAGGTTGGTGCGCTGCACATCGAACTGACGGCGTCCTTCATAGACAAAGCCAACGTCTCCCTCCGCGCAGGATACGGTCACCATTTGTCCATCCTTTAAGGCCTCCGTGCCTCGTTCGGTACCGACAATGGCCGGCACGCCGAGTTCGCGGCTGACGATAGCCGCGTGGCAGGTGCGCCCGCCGCGATTGGTGACGATGGCGGCGGCCTTCTTCATGATGGGCTCCCAATCCGGATCGGTCTTGTCCGTGATGAGGATGTCGCCCGATTTGAATTGCTGTAGATACTGCGCGCTCTTGATGACACGAACGGGGCCTTGCGCGATTTTCTCGCCGACACTGCGTCCCGTGATGAGCACCGGCCCGCGCTGTTTGAGTTTGTAAATCTCGACCACGTCCATGTCGCGTTGCGACTGCACGGTTTCCGGCCGTGCCTGAAGGATGAAGAGTTCGTCCGTGTGTCCGTCCTTCGCCCACTCTATGTCCATCGGTGTCGGGTAGCCTTTCTTGGCCGAGTAGTGGTCTTCAATGATGCATGCCCAACGGGCGAGGGAAAGAATGTCTTCGTCGGAGATGGCAAACTTCGCCCGATCCCCGGGAGCGACTGGAACATTCTTCACCATCTTTCCGCCACCGATGTCATAAATGAGTTTGAATTCCTTTGTGCCGACGATCTTTTGAAGGATCGGTTTGAATCCGGTCTTTAGCGTTGGCTTGAAGACGCAGTATTCATCGGGATTCACCGAGCCTTGGACAACGTTTTCGCCCAAGCCGTAAGCGGCATTGATGAGGATCGCGTCGCGAAAGCCTGTTTCAGTGTCGATGGTGAAGATGACGCCGCTCGCGGCAAGGTCGGCCCGGACCATCCGCTGAACGCCGATGGACAACGCGACCTTGAAATGGTCAAAGCCCTTGTCCACGCGATACGAAATGGCGCGGTCGGTGAAAAGTGAGGCGAAGGATCGTTTGCAAGAGTCGAGCAGGGCGAGGTGGCCTTGCACGTTCAGATAAGTCTCCTGCTGGCCGGCGAAACTGGCGTCCGGCAGATCCTCCGCCGTGGCGCTGCTCCGCACGGCGACATCTGCCGGATGCAGTTGGTTTCCGCGAAACGTGTCATAGGCGGCGGTGATTTCCAGTTCGAGGTCGTGCGGAAGTTGGGCGGCGAGAATCGCGTGGCGAATCTGACTGCCGCGCTGACGAAGGTTTTCAATGTCGCGGGTGTCGAGTTCGCGGAGGAGACTGCGAATTTGATCGTCGAGCTTTGCTTCGCGCAGGAAGTACCGGTAGGCCTCGGCGGTGATGGCGAACCCATTCGGCACCTTCACGCCCTGTGGAGTCAATTCGCGATACATTTCTCCGAGCGACGCGTTCTTGCCGCCGACCAGCGGGATGTCTTCGATACTGATGTCTTTGAACCACTTGATAAAAGCCGTGCCAGGCACGGTTTTCGACGCAACTGGTGGTGAGATCCGCGGCGCAACCAGAAGGGTATTGCTGCGGCTGACGATTCTGTTCGGTAAGGTCGTCTTTGGTTTCATAAATAGCGTCTATCTTTGCTCCAGATCAGGCTTTTCGCATCCGAGCGGAATCCCTCTGGATTTCGTCAAAATAGCTTAGACACAGCTCCGCGCTCGGTCTTATCCGATGTTGCCAAAGGCTCGCCCTTTTTTGCGTTGCTGGAGGTCAGAATATGCGAACTGCATGCACTAAACCCGGACGAACTCGTGCTCTTGCTCGCGCACTACCAACACCGGGCAGGCGGCGTGGCGAACGACGCGTTCGGTGGTACTGCCGAGCAACACGTGCTTCAAGCCCGTCCGCCCGTGCGTTGAAAGAATGATGAGGTCGGCGTTCTGGTCGGCCGCTTCGTGAATTATTTCCTCAAACGCGACGCCGTTCCGCACCTGGACCGTCCCTTCAAACGCACAGGACTGCAGTAGGAGGTCCAACTTCACGCCCAGTGCCTTTTTCAAGTGAGCCTCCATGACCCCGGATCGGGCGCCATCCGAGTCGTAATATGCATCTGGCTCGATGACGTGGAGCACACGAATCCCGGCACCGAATTCGCGGGCAAACGCAGCGGCATACGGCAACGCCTTCCTGCTGGCTTCCGAAAAATCCGTGGGCACGATGATTCTCCGAAAGCGCGCCGAGCCAGTTTCAGGGAAACGCATTGGAATAAGTTGCTCCCGGACCGTAAGCACAGGACACGGGGCGAAACGCACCACCCGCTCAGCCGTGCTGCCCAACAGGAAGTGCTTTAGACCCGTGCGGCCATGGGTGGACGTGATGATGAGGTCGCATGGCAGAGTTCTCGCGACTTCGCACAGTTTGAGATAAGGACAGCCGGACAGCACCACCGTCTCAACTTTCAGATTCGTCCCCAGCTCCTGCTCCCGAAACTGAGCCAGGGCTTTTTTAGCCGCTGCGATCAGGCGCTTTTCCTCCAACACGATTCCAATGTGACTGATGGATGCCGGCAGTGTTTCGGGCACAACGTGAACGAGCGTGAGGTCGGCGCCAAATTGATCCGCCAGCGACAAGGCGTAGGGCAGCGCCTGCCGCGAGGCGGTCGAGAAATCCGTTGGCACCAAAATATTTTGGAGCCGAATGCCGGACGGCCGTTCACGAGGCGCGTCGGGCCTGGAGGTTGGATGTTCCCAAGCATTCATCGGCAGACTTTCCATTTTGCGAACTGCGTCTGAAGGTTTAATTGTCTGAGGCGGACTGCATTTGGTTGACGAGCAACTGCTGGCGTGTGGTCTGCAAGCGGTTGATGACAATTTGGGAGACACGCTTCATCAACTCGTAACCAAACTCGTGATCGCGTTCGGCCGCAATGAGCAGATGCGCGCCGTTCAGGACGACGGCCGTGGTGGGCTCCAAGGCGCGGGCTTGAAAGTGCCAGACAAAGGGCGGAAACAACCAGGACCAGCCGAGCGCATCTCCCACACCAAGAGTTTGAACCAGTGCGGTGCCGTCCGCCGGCTCGTGCGCCTCCAAAGCGATGCGGCCTTTTTCAATGAGATAAAACAAGCTGGCGGGTTCGCCTTCGTGGAACAAAATTTGTTCCGGTCTAAACGTCGCCTCGGTCGCGCACGAGGCGATCACGTCCAAATGCGCCGGTTTCATCCCTTGAAAGAAGGGATGGTCTTGAATGACGGATTGCAGTGCATCATTCATGACCTCAATCCTTGGTCCCGCCGGACTGGGTGGCCACGAAGTCGCGTTCGCGCTCCCGCACGACCAGCACGGGGCAACCGGCGTGGCGGACGACCCGTTCGGCCGTGCTGCCGAGGAACACATGGGCCAAACCCGTACGGCCGTGCGTAGCGAGGATCACCAGGTCCACGTCCAGTTCCTTTACCGCTTTGATGATTTCCATATAGGGCGTGCCCACACGCACGGCGATCTCCGATGAAACTTCGCCGGCAACCTTGCGTTGAAGCGTTTTCAACTCCTTTTCGCCTGACCCTCGCATCTGGCTCTGAAGGAGTCCAATATCAATGGTCGGCATTTCTGGCACAGGCACATAAGGCTGCACCACATGGAGTAAGATTAATTCCGCATCGAACTGTCTGGCGAACGGTATGGCATAGTGCAGCGCTTTGTTTGAGCAATCCGAAAAGTCCACCGGGACGAGAATCTTCTTCAATTTGAAAACCGGCAGCGCCGCCGTTTCCTTTTCCGCGGATGTGACTGGCAGTTGCGCTTCCTTGGGGCCCAGTTCGACGAGGACCCCGCCCGATTTGGTGGTTGGTTTGAATTTCATGGTTTTATTGGTGGTTGATGGTTTCCGGTTTAGGCCGGGACAGTCAGGACTGAGTTCCGCCCACCGAATGGATTGGGCGCGCAGTTGTGACAAGCCGGGTCTTCCATCCATTGGCCGTCCACGACCAGCCGATACTCGTAAGTACCGGGTGTCAGCGTCAGGTCTTTTGCCCAACGGCCATTGCCGATGTTGAACATCTCGGTAATCGTTGGATGCCAGTCGTTGAACTGCCCGGCGATGTACACCGACGTTGCCTGCGGGTTCACGTACTCGATCCGCGTCAATCGTGTCGCGTTGCGCGGATGGGTGAACTTGCTGTTTGTTCTCTTTGCCAGCGTTGTCTTCACAGTCTGTTCCTTCAGGTTTCCATTTTAAGAGACACGAGAACTGGCCTGGTCGCTCATCCGAAATTGGCAAACCCTTTCCATCGATTGCTCGCGAATGAGCCACACGTCGGTATTGTTCAAGTCACCCATCCCAGCGTTTGATGCTCAGGGTGCGATCGGGGCGGATGTTGTGCCGAGGCATTCATTGACCCTCTGGGCGATCATCTCCCGGCGTTTGGAAAGGAAGGCTTTGTAGCTCTCCACCCCCCAGCAACCCAGGGTCGGTGAGTATGCACTGCGTCTCAAATGGGGAAACTCCGGATTTTGCAATCAGCACGGGAAAATAACCATTCCCAAGAACGGACGCCCTCGTGTCATTTGGCAGGAGATGTCCGCTCGTCCCAAGTCAAACTCGGGCCGTCAAGCGACAACGAAAGATGATTGAGAATGTTGCGGCCCAAAATGCCGCATTCGTGATCGCTCAACAGGAAGCGGCCTCGGAAGGTTCGCCCGAGAAAGACCAGATCGAGATGCACGGCTTGCGCCAAACTTCTGTTTCCGTCGAACCCCATCAATTCATGAACCCCGGCTGGGTCAATTGAAACTCCGAGCGGGCGAACGGCCTGCCTTGGGACGAGCGACATATCGGCACCCGAATCCAGCAACATCGGCACGTCTGACGCGCTTGCGGCGGTCGCGATATTGCGAAACGTGACCAACGCCAGCGGCGCGGGCGGCGTGAACCGAATGGCGTCATACGCCGGTATTTGGCGCTTCTTGAATCACTTGCATTTTGAAAGCGATGGCTTCTTCCGGGTGCGCGAGACGAGGACTGGCCATGAAAGCTGGCGGCGGCACAGCACCGTTGGGGATGATTACATAGACCTTCGCCTTCTCCGGCAGACAAATATCGGCCGCCAAACGAATCTGTCCGTTTTCGACTACGCCTTCAAATGTCGTCACGCTCATGGCAACTTTCGCTTGTCCTTGATTGGAGGAACGGCATCCTCAACCGGTCGTGCCTGCGGGACCAAGCTGCAGCTAGTTTAGCCTTCCGCTTCTCGACGGCAAGGACGCATTTTTCTCCGCGCCAGCCGAATTGAATCTGCGAACGGCTGGTAACGACTCCTTTCAGATGTTCCGGTCGCTGATCAGGCCCAGTTCCTCAGCCTTGCGGCGCAACTGCTGTTTTCGTTCGCCCGCCGGATGACCCAGCCGATTGTTGACACAGCCGGTCAGCAAATCCGTGAGTTGAAGCAAATCGTCCGACTTGGAATCCAGAGGCTCGACCTGCTTCAACACGCGCCGTGGAGCAGCATGTTGCAGTAGTTCCAGAGCTTCTGAACGAGTTGCTGCGGGTTGCTCATTTTGTAAATGCTGAAGCGGGCTAGTGCCCCGCCGTCTTCGCGGCTTCCTCAATCCACCGCTCCAAGGCCTCCTTGGTAGTATACTTGTATGCTTTGTAGCCGTTGGATTCGATTCCGTCAGGAATTCTGCCCGGAGACCCGGTTTCGTTGGCCTGGTCTTTGAGCTCGTGGATCTGCACGGCAACTAGCCCATTGCCTCGCTCAATCGACTTTTCGATTTCGTATTTAATAAACTTTCTGTCCGCTGTGCCGGAAGTTACGAAGACCACCGTTACCGAAGTGTTTTCAAGGGCCGCATCAATCATCTTTTTTATGTTTGCGTCACCCTTCTTTTTCGCTTCCTCCCAAAGAGAGCCATCGTGGAATCCGGCCGCTGCACCACCAATCACGTTGGGCATGCTGCGAATCTGGTTGACCCGCCAGACGTGGCGGTAATCGAAGCTGAAGAATACTCGTCGTGCCATATTTAGTTCTCCTGTAGTTTTTGTATCAGTTTGTTTGTTGTGGTTAAGAGCTCATCCAAGTTGTCGGACTTTGTGCCCAACTTCTCGAAAAGCTCCCGAAATGAACGGTGAGCGGATGGATAGAATGAATCAAAGTCTGCGAGCACTTGCTTCCACAGAGCCTCCGCAACATAGCCTGTGCAGCCGATCGGCAGAGGCTTAACTCCCGCTTCGCATGCGATTCGGAATTCCTCTTGAATGCCCCCCGAAGGGACGACCTTTCCGTCAACGAGCTTGTTTCCGAAAACGTAGATTGCAATGCCGGAGGAACTGGCCATAGATCGGCGATACGCTGTCCAACGTGCCGCGAGGTCACCGCCGCCGGTGGCAATTTGAGGAAAGGGCCGCATGACGAGTTGTTCTTCGGAAACGGATTTCCCATGTGCCTCGATGGAAGCGAGTGCGCCGTTGATGACAGCACTACCAACTCCTAAGCCGAACCCGGTGATGATTCGATTTCCGCTCGACACAATCTGGTAGCTGAGTTTGTGCAAAAACTCATTCGCCTGCCCCTGTGTCCAAACGCCGTAGTCGTGGGCCGCACCGGACAGAAGAATCGACGTGCGTTTATAGCGGTTTTCGATCCTTTGCAGGATGTTTGTAATTTCTTGGTAATCGGAGACAAAGACGGTCTGTATTCCGAATCGCTTCAAGTCCTTGATGAAGTATTCTTGCTTCAGTCGCCTGGCTTCAAATGCTTCAGGGGTTTCGCCTTCGCTTTTTGCGACTTTGCGCAGAATGCAATAATGGAGGCGCTGGTGCTTCTCGTATGTCGCGCGAACGCGGCTGAGAATGTAGTCAATGTTCGGGTCGGTGAAGCTGAAGCCGAGGAACAAGAATGTTTTTGAAATTAGATCCCCTTTGAGAGCGGAAATGAAAAAACCCATTTTGAGTGGATACTTTTCGTAGTCGTCCTTGGTGATGACCACTTCCGTGGGGTGGTCGATGTCTCCGTGCATTTTGTAAACCACCGCATCACGCTCAGGCCTCGTGACTGTCAATTGCTCCATCGTGTATTTAACGTCGGGGACTTTTCTTGCATTCGTCAAAGCTGTCTCGATTAACTTGTCGTAATTGGTGGTCCAATATGTGTGGATAGGAAGACGTGCGAGGATTTCGAGATTCGCAGGCGGAGTCTTCGTTTCCGCAAAATGATTAAAAACAGTTTGCGTCAGGCGATTCCGAGTCTGTTTCTCATTGCAGTGATACTGCGCGAGAGTCACGTAGTCTGTTTCAATCTCGGGATCAAGGCCGAGATCGCTGATGATTTCTCTGAGTAGCCCCTTCCAGTCCACGAAGCCCGCTGGAATTGAAAGGCCCGCTCCGGCGAAGATCGCCGCATTCTTGCTTCGTATTTCCTTGGTAAAATCACGGATGAATTGTTCTTGTGGTATTGTCATGGCGTCGTGATGCAACCAAGTTTTCCTGTGAATGCTTTCTGCAAAATGGACTGGCGCAAAGGCTGCGAACGGGCAGCGTTGGCGCTCACCGCCGCCGTGGCCACCGCGTCAATCTGCTTCACCGTCGCCGCCTGCGGCGATGATTGCAAAACACCGCACAATTTCATTTCAATGCTTTTTTGCTTGTACGCTTGCGTTTCGCCGCAGCCTTGTAGGGCGTTGGCTCTTCACGGAACACACCGCCATCGTCAACCCAGTCCAAATTCCGCCCAATCAAGAGCTCGTCCATCTCTGCGTGATGCGTGTTTTTCATCGCAACGGGCTTTGTCTCGAAACCATGTCGTTTGGCGAGGCCGCAAACTTCCTCGGCGTTATCGTAGGTCATCAGGAAGTCGCCACGGAGTTTTTCGCAAAGCGAGAACAACCGTTCATGGTCGATCTCACAATGAGTGTAGAGACGCGAGCCCGCGCTCTTACCACCAGCGGTGTACGGAGGATCAATGAAGAACACGGCGCTCCGGTCATTCCGAAAACGTGTGAGTTCTTCAAAAGCGTCGCCGTGTTTGAATTCGATTCGGTGTGCAACATATCCGATGTTCGTAATCCGCTTGGCGATGGTTTGCGGATACCACCGCGAAAGAATGCCCTTTCCGTTTTCACCGTTTTTCAGGACACCCGCGCCTTCCGCGAGAATGCCGCCGTGTGCTGTCCTGTTTTTTACGACCGTTTGAAATGCAAGTTCGCGCTGGGTTTTGGACGTCTTAGCAAACTCTGCCTTGGCTGATTCAACGGTGAGATCAAAAGAGAGGATGCGCTTCGCAAGCCACTCGGCATCACCGCCGAGAACTGTTTTCCAGACGGCCGCAATCTGTTGATCGAGTTCTACCATGACAACGCGGTCGGCCAGTTGCTCAAAAGCAGCGGTCAAGCTGATGATTCCGCCGCCAGCAAATGGCTCAACCAGAACTGCTGGTTGACTTGGCAGGCTCATCATCCAACGGCGGAAAAGAGGCACGAGCCATGTCTTCCCGCCCGGGTAGCGGAATGGGCTGCGCTGAGGAACAGAAGCGACGTTTACCGGCTTCTCGCGTTCCTCGGTTTCAAATTCTGGCAGTAAGTAAGTCTGCGACATAGCTCATTTGCCGAAAGGATTTTCAAGCGTCCGATTCGTCGGCGGTGTTTCCAGTTTCTCGTCAACTTTTGTCTGAAGTTGGCGTAGGAAATCTTCCATCTTGCCGGGGCGCGACTTTGTGATCTGGTTAAGGGCCGGCTCAAACCGAGTGTAAACAGTCCGCTCACGGAACATCTCGTAATGCGCGCCAGCAGTGGTTGGCAGCTTCAAATCATAAATCAGCCAAGCGATGTCGGCTTCCGCCTTGGGCACTTCCGGCAACTTGGGCAGCGTATTGAAGAAGCTTTTGTTGAGGGCAACGGCGGTCTTCTTGCTCCATGCGTTGATGATCCCGCCCTTGAAGATCAACTGTGGAGCAAGACGCTTGCGGGAAGACGACAGGTAGTCAGGTCGCGGATAGTTTTCCTGGGGCGTCCAATCCATGCCGAAATTTTTCGCCGGAGCTTCCATGTAATGCTCAAACGGGTTCCGCACGTTCCCGGAAATGTAAACGGCCTGCACTTCCAACGCACCGAAGTCGTAAACCTTGCCCGCTTTGTCGTAAGCACAGACCACAATATCAATGTTGCCGGCTGAACCGCCGTCGGCATCTTTCAGGCGAACTTCTGTCAGCGTTGTCCAAGTCGCGTTAGCAGGAAAAAAGAATTCGGCAGCGTCGTCTGCGATCATCCAGCTTTGTCTGAAACGAATCGGACACGTGATTACGACTTCGCCGTCATGAAAAACACTGCAAACACCGAGCGGATTCTGGGCTTTGTCTTTGGTGCAGTTCGGAACTTTGTTGTTGAACGGGCAAAGGCGTTTTGTTCGGTGACGGTTCGCGGCGGCGCTCATGTCCGATGTCGGAAAGCCGAAGATTTCTGCGAGAGGGTGTTTGAGTTTAAGGTTTTTGGACATGACGACAAAAGTTTATTCTGAAAAGGACTGGGTTTCGAGAAGTTTACTCGCACCATCCGCTGGCAAGCCTTCGGGCGTGAGCAGGGCGTCGGCAGCGAGAAAGTTTTTGTCGAGATTGCCGAAAGGCAAAGCCGGTTCGGTGATGTGCAGTTCGTCAATCGCCAGCTTGCGCGCAACCATCATGGTGACTTTGGCGATTTCGACGGCGAAGGGCAGGATGTCCAGGCCGTAGAAGTTTTGCGCGCTTAGGAAGCTCAGGCGCATCTGGCCGGGTTCGGCCTGGCTGGCAAACTCCGCCATGCGCTCGTAGATGCGGGCTTCGAGCCGTTTGAGTTCGCGGTAGGCGAGGTAAAGGAAGTTGCCGCAGCCGCACGCGGGGTCGAGCACGCGGAACTGGTGCATCCGTTGGAGGAGTTCGCGCAGACGCTTGAGGGTCCGGGCGCCTTCGATCTGTTCGCGCCACGGCTCGACGATGGTCGGGCCGATGATCTTCATGATGTCAATCGGGTGGGTGAACTGAGCGCCGAAGGCGTGGCGTTCCCCCGCGTCCATCGAATGCTGAAAGAGCGTGCCAAAGACTTCGGGCTGAACTTTTGACCAGTTAAAGCCCGCTGCTTTGCGGAGCAAGACCAGTTCGCTGTCCTGGATTTCCAAACGCGCGGGCTGGGCAAAGAGTCCGCCGTTGAAATAACTCACGCCTTTGAAACGGCCACCGGCCTGGGGCGGGTTGGTGTTCATGGCCTCGAACAAGTCGCCAATGAGGTCGTAGGTGCTCGCGGGCGTGCTGCAATCTTCCAGAACTTGCGTGACAAAATACTTGGGCAGCAAATCAATGTCTTCGGCGAAGAGGGCCACGAGCATTTGCAGGGTAAAACGCTGCGCCATCGGTTGCGGCACGCCGCGCTTGACAAGTTTGCGGAAACAGTCGGCGAGACAATCGGCGGCCTGCCGGGTGACAATTTCACGGTCGTTGTCGAAGCTCGGCTTCGGTGAACCGGGCGCGAGAAACGCCAGCGGCCCCCAGCGCTCCGGCAAATCTTTCAGCGCGACGGTGTCTTTGGGCGTGTCGAGGTCGGTGTCGAAATCGTAAATGCGGAACTCGTCGAAGTTGCAGAGCACGACGTAGCGCGGGCGATTGGGCACGAGGCGCGTCCAGTAATCGAAAGCCTGGCGGTAATGCTTCTGCAAGTCCGTGCCGCGCTTTTTCATTTCGATGAGCACGACGGGTTTCCAGACGTAATCGGCGAAGGCGGTGCCGCCACCATCTTCATCGGCTTTGCGGATGCGGAATTCGGCAGTGCCGCCCACGTCCAGACACCCGGATTGGCCAAAGGCTTGGAAGAGTCGGTCGAGGAAAATTTGCGCCTGGCCCTTTTCGTCGCCCGTGATGTGGTTCTGCGACCACCCGACAAATTCGGAGAGTTTTTCCCGGCTCGGCATGAAGCGGTTCTACACGAGGGCCGCCTTGTCAGCAATGCTGAGTTGTTTGGCGGGGGGTTGAGAGGGATTGCTATGCGAGGAGCCGAGACGGCGCTCAAGACGGGTGGAAGTTTCGCATTTGCTCCGGCAGGCAATGACAAGTAGCCTGCCGGGCATTGAATACCACATGAACGTCGCCATCGAGACTTCCAATCTGACCCGTGACTTCGGCCAGTTCCGCGCCGTCAACCAGCTCAATCTCCGGGTCGAGTCCGGGCGCTTCTACGGTTTTCTTGGTCCCAATGGCGCCGGCAAATCCACCACCATCAAGATGCTCACGGGTTTGCTCGCGCCCAGCGCCGGGACCATGCGCATCCTCGGCGAAGATGTGAGCGACCCGCGCCGGGCACTCGAAGTGAAACGGCGCATCGGCGTGGTGCCGGAGAACCTCGCGTTGTTCGACAACCTGACCGCGCGCGAATACCTCACCTTCATCGGCCGCATGTATCTGCTGCCTCGCGAAACCGTGCGCGAGCGTTGCGACGAATTGCTCGTGATGATGGACCTCGCCAAGGAAGTGAAAAAGCTCACGCTCGAATTCTCTCACGGCATGAAGAAGAAGCTTTCCCTGGCCGCGGCCTTGATCCCCAACCCCGATCTCCTCTTTCTGGATGAACCATTCGAAGGCGTGGATGCCGTTGCGTCGCGGGTGTTGCGTGACACGCTTAAACAATGCGTTGGCCGCGGCGCCACGGTTTTTCTCACGTCGCACATACTGGAGATCGTGGAGAAGCTCTGCACGGACGTCGGCATCATTGCGCAGGGGAAATTGGTTCACCAAGGCAGCATGGAGGAATTACACCGGGACGGTTCGCTTGAAGACCGATTCCTCGAGGTCGTGGGCGACGGCAAAGGCGAGGCGCAAAAATTAAGCTGGCTGGAAGCCTGAGTGAACTGGGAACAACTCAAAACGATTCTCTGGCTGCGCTGGCGGCTCACACGCAATCAATGGTCGCGCAGCGGTGGACTCGGCGCGGTCCTCGCTGTGCTCGTCGGCGTGGGCGCGTTCGTGCTGGGCGCTCTGAGTTTTACCGGCGGCTTGCTGGGAGCGATCTACGGCCTGCGCCAAGCCTCGCCATTTGAGGTAATGATCGTTTGGCTCATTGTCACCAGCGCATTTTTGTTTTTTTGGATGATCGGTCTGCTTACGGAAATTCAACGTTCGGAGACCATTGATCTCCAGCGCCTCATGCACCTGCCGGTCGCGCTCGGCCAGATGTTCGTCGTGAACTACGTCACGTCGCACCTAGCCTTGAGCATCATCCTGATGGTGCCGGGAATGATCGGGTTGGCTATCGGTCTCGTGATGGTGCGCGGGCCGGCGATGATGTTGTTGCTGCCGCTCGCGTTGACCATGGTATTCATGATTACCGCGTGGACGTATTGCCTGCGCGGCTGGCTGGCGGCGTTGATGACCAACCCGCGCCGACGCCGGACGATCATCATGGGCATCACCCTCGCATTCGTGCTGCTCGGCCAGGGACCCAATCTCTATTTCAACGTCATCCAGCGCAACACCAGGCCTTCGCCGCGAAGTGCCGACACACCCGAGGAAGCACAACGCCAGCGCGAGGAACAAAGCGTCGCAAAGCGAAAGCTGCGTGAACAGTTGTTCACCGCGCAGAGATTTATCCCGCCACTGTGGTTGCCCGCCGGCGCCAGGGCGCTCGCCGAAGGGCGCACCCTGCCGGCGGTACTGGGCACACTCGGCTGTTTCACCATCGGTGCGCTCGGATTGCGCCGCGCGTATCGCAGCACGGTGCGGTTTTATCATGGCGAAACCGGTGGCAAAGCTATGGCGCGAAGCGAAAGCGCTCCGGTCTCACCCGCTGTTGCCACCCCTGCCAAAACTGGCGTCCGGTTTCTCGAACTACGCCTGCCCATTGTGCCGGAGCAGGCCGCGGCGCTCGCGCTCGCCACGTTTCGTTCCCTGCTCCGCGCGCCCGAGGTGAAAATGGCCTGGGCAAGTTCCTTCATCGTGACGGTGATCCTTGGCTCATCGCTCTTTCTCCGTTCGGCGTCGAAGATACCCGACGTTGCGAAGCCGTTCATGGTCGGCGGTTCGATGGCGTTTTCGATCTTCATGCTCGTTCAATTTCTCGCCAACCAGTTCGGTTTCGACCGCGACGGCTTCCGCGCGTTGATCCTTTCTCCCGTGGAGCGGCGGCTCATTCTGCTCGGCAAGAATCTCGCCAGCCTGATCGTCGGCGCAACCTTCGGCACGGTACTGCTGGCAATTATTTCCTTCTGGTTGCGCCTGTCGCCGCTCGCGCTCGTGGCGGCCTTATTCCAACTTGCGACGCTGCTGCTGCTCGCCGGCCTCGTGGGCAATCTGCTTTCCATTCTCGTTCCCTACCGCATCCAATCCGGCTCGATGAAGCCGACGAAAATGCCCGGTCTGGCGATGTTGGTGATGGTCCTGTGCCATTTGCTTTTCCCTCTCGCCATGGCGCCGGTGTTCGCGCCGCCGTTGTTGGAATTGTTGTGGCAGATGGCCGGCTGGCCGGCGGCGGTGCCCGTCAATCTTATTTGCTCCGTCGCACTCGCCGCATTGATGGCGTTTGTGTACTGGCAGGCACTCGAACCGCTGGGCCGCCTGTTGCATCGCCGCGAAACAAAAATCCTCAGCATCGTGACGGTGCAGGTCGAGTAGCCGGAAACGGCAGCCCGTAAATCTACGGGTGCTCCTTGGGATGGGGAGGTTCTACTCGAGGATCACCGCGTCAGCAATGCTGAGTTGTTTAGTGGCGGATTGAGGCGATTACCAAGGCGCGAGGGCAACTGGATTCCCATGCAAGGAGTGACCATCGGTGCGAAACGGAAACCATCAGCACCGGCGTCCCGGCTGAGGTGCAAAAAAGGACGCCGGTTAGCCAAGAAACAGCAAGCAACTTCGCGCTGGTTTTGTTACGCGTCGTTGGTATGGCCGAAACTGTAGCAAGTCTGGCGGCTCGCGACACCGAGACACAGTTGGTTCAGTGGCACGCACAATCCTTGGATAATGTGCTACGTCTGCTCACGGTCTCGGTTGAAGGGCTGGATTCGGTCGAGGCAGAGCAACGATTCCGGATTGTTGGCGCCAACGAGTTGAAGGAAGCCAGGCCGATCCAGCCTTGGATCATCTTCCTCAATCAGTTCAAGAGTATTCTCGTTGTGATCCTCATCGTGGCGGGCGTCATCTCCGGCGTCCTGGGAGACTTGATTGATTGCCTGGCCATTCTGGCGATTGTCCTCCTTAACGCGGTCATCGGGTTTTATCAGGAGTTCAACGCGGAGAAGTCGATTGCCGCTTTAAGTAAAATGACGGCGCCGCGCGCCAGAGTGCGGCGCGCGGGCCGGGTGCAGTCGATCCCGGCGTCCCATTTGGTGCCAGGTGACGTCGTTGAATTGGAGGCGGGCGACTTGGTGCCCGCAGATGGGCGTTTGCTGGAGGCGCAGGTTTTGAACTGCATCGAGTCGGCGCTGACCGGCGAATCGGAGCCGGTGACCAAACATGCCGTGACACTCCCCAACAAGCATCTTCCGCTCGGTGAGCGCGAGAACATGGTTTTCATGGGGACGACCGTTTCGAGCGGGATGGGCCGGGCGGTGACCGTTGCCACCGGCATGAACACGGAACTCGGGCAAATCGCGAGCCTGGTCGAGGAGGCCGGTATGGAAGAGGAGACGCCCTTGCAGCAAAGACTCCTGAGTTTCGGGCGCGTACTGGTGTGGGGTTCGTTGGGCATCGTGGCACTGGTCTTCATCCTGGGTTTGATACGCGGCATGAAGGCGTTTGAGCTGTTCATGACCTCCGTGAGCCTGGCCGTGGCCGCCGTTCCAGAGGGACTTCCGGCTGCTGTCACCCTCGCACTTGCGGTCGGTGTGTTGCGAATGTCCCGGCGCAAGGCCCTGGTGCGAAAGCTCTCGGTGGTCGAGGCGTTGGGCGAAACGAGTGTGATTTGCGCGGACAAGACGGGCACGTTGACCGTCGGCGAGATGACGGTGCGGTCGCTCTACATCGCCGGGCAAAGTTTTGAAGTCACAGGCGAAGGTTACGGTCCGCATGGCGAGGTGCGCTTTGAGGGAAAACCTTCCGACACCCGGCACGTGGCACCGTTGCTGGAGATGGCCAACGTTCTCATGGGCTGCAACAACGCGCACGTCGTGCTTGAAGAAGGAAAATGGAAAGTCATCGGCGATCCAACGGAGGGCGCGTTGCTTTCAGTCGGCCACAAGGCGGGCGGCAGCAAGGAAAGAATCGAGCGAGAATTGCCGAAGCATCACGAAATCCCGTTCGACTCCGACCGGAAACGACGCACAGTCATTCGTTTGATGCCGGACGGGCGGTTGCGGGCTTTCATCAACGGTGCGCCCGACGTGCTGCTCGAGCGGTGCACAAAGATTTACACCGAGCGGGGCATTCGGTCGATGACTGAAGCGGATCGCGAACAAATCGCAGCGCAGAACAGCGCACTGGCAAAGCAGGCCCTGCGGGTCCTTGGCTCGGCGTACCGCGATCTGGACAATACAGTGCCCGCCGGGTTGACCGCCGAAGCGGTGGAGCGGGATCTGGTGTTCGTCGGCCTGGCGGGAATGTATGACCCGCCGCGTCCCGAAGCCAAAGCAGCGGTGGCGCGCTGCCGGGAGGCGGGTATCCGGGTGGTGATGATTACCGGCGACCATCCGCGCACCGCACTCACCGTCGCGCGCGAGTTGGGCATCGCCGGCACCGAGGACAAGGAACTCACGGGCGCAGAACTGGACCAGTTGTCAGATGAGGTGTTGCAGCAACGCGCACCGGAAGTGGCGGTGTATGCCCGCGTCGCGCCGAAACACAAACTGCGCATCGTCCGCGCGCTGAAAGCGAACGGCGACGTCGTCGCCATGACCGGCGATGGCGTCAACGATGCGCCTGCGCTCAAAGGTGCGGATATCGGAATCGCGATGGGCAAGTCCGGCACCGAAGTTACCAAGCAGGCAGCCGACATGGTCATCACGGACGACAATTTCGCGTCCATTGTCGCCGCGGTCGAGGAAGGCCGCGGAATTTACGCCAACATCCGCAAGACTCTGCAATACCTGCTGGCCGGAAATACCGGCGAACTGTCGCTGATGACGGTATGTGTTCTGGCTGGCTGGCCCACCCCGTTGCTGCCAGTCCAGTTGCTCTGGATCAATCTAGTCACCGACGGCCTTCCGGCATTAAGCCTTGCAGCCGATGCCATTGATCCCGACGAGATGACGCGCCGTCCGCGCCCGCGCACGGAAAAAATCGCCGACCGGAGATTCTGGAGGACCACGACGGTTACGGGTTTACTGACGGCCAGTGTTTCGTTGGCGGCCTATCTTTACGGATTGAGCACTGCATCTGAGTCGGTGGCGCGAACCTATGCCTTCGGGACGCTGATGTTCGCCGAATTGCTGCGGGCGTTCGGCTCTCGTAATGAAATCAGACCCGTCTGGCGGCTCGATTGGTTGGCCAATGTCCATCTCCCGTTGGTGGTCGGCATTTCGCTGGTTCTCCAGTTCTTCATTCTACAAAGCGAAAAGCTGAGCTGGTTCTTCAAGATAACCGCGATGCCGTTGACGCATTGTGGGTTGCTCTTGATTGTTTCTGCGGTGCCACTGGTGGTTCTCGAACTGGCCAAGGGCGTCGGTCAAAGGCGGCGCGGTTTGCAGGAGCAGGCAGGCATCCCGGACAACTGACTGGAAGCGGTGCCCGCGCAAAAAAAGGCGAGCCTTTGGCAAGACCGGGAGAGCGAGGCTGGCAGACTGGCGGTTATGGTTGATTTGGAAACAGACCGGGTCGTTCGAGCAACGCGACCGCCACCGGATTCTTGCCGGGAAACGCACTATGAAATTGACGCCGAACAAAGCAACGAGTCCCTGGAACATTTCAGCCGAGGACTTTCCGACCTACGGCACCATGTTGGAGAAATGGAAATTTTTCCTTGGTTACGCGGTGCTCGCGCCGTCGAGCCACAATTCACAACCGTGGCGCTTTCGCATCCTCAATGACCAGGTCGAGATTTATGCGGACCGACAGCGCGCCTGCCCAGTGGTGGACCCGGACGACCGCGAACTCATCATGAGTTGCGGCTGCGCACTCTACCATTTGCGGACCGCAATTCAGCATTACGGCTATTTGGGCGAGGTCGAGATTTTTCCCAAGCCGGCAGATCACGATTTGCTGGCGCGGGTTTCAATGGGCACAAAGGAGGAAGTGTCGGCGGAGGAAAGCATGGTCTTCTACGCGATTCCAAAACGCCGGACCAACCGTCAGCCCTTCAGCGACGACCCCTTGCCGGAAGCTTTGCTCGCCGCCCTGCAAAGAACAGCGGAGAAGGAATCCGCCACGCTGCGTTTCGTGCGCGAGGAGGAGTTGAAACATGCCGTCGCCGACCTCGTCGCGGAAGGCGATCGTTGGCAATGGGGCAACCAGGCGTTTCGCCGGGAGCTGGCGAAGTGGGTGCATTCGAATCGCAGCGCGGCGCGCGACGGCATTCCGGGATACGCGCAGGGCATCGACGACTTGATGTCCTATGCCGGACCGCTGGTGGTACGCACGTTCGACATGGGCGATGGGCAGGCGGCCAAGGACCACGAAGTGGCCACCGGTTCGCCGGCGCTCGCCGTGCTCGGCACCGTGGGCGACAGCCCACGCGAATGGCTCGCGGCGGGCCAGGCATTGGCGGGAGTTTTATTGCGCGCACGCGTTGAAGATGTGTGGGCCTCGTTTCTCAACCAACCGATTGAAGTGCCGTACCTGCGGATGAAACTCCACCAACTGGTTCCAACGCGGGACTTTCCGCAAGCAGTCTTGCGATTTGGATTCGGGAAGGATCTGAAACCGACACCGCGCCGGGAAGTTGATGCGGTGCTGACTGGATAAACTGAATTGTCTGCCAACCACGGCGACTTCGACAAGTTCGCGGACAAAGCCCAGGCCAGGCCAACTTCTCGGGGCGGCATGACCTCATGTCAGGATGATGTGAGCAATGTGAAAAATTACTACAAATATCCGCACATGCGAAGTCGGATGCTTGAATTTCTCGGCGGCGATTCGCTGGAGAACATCACGTGCCGATATCTGACCGCCGGCGACACCGACAACCCGCACTATCGCCAGCCGCGTCCGGAAACGGATTTGCCCGCGTTCTGGGAGGAAGAACTGGACATCAGCCGTTCGCTCTGGGACCGCAAGTCGCTCCTCTTGGATCTCGATATCGAGTACGTGAATTTCGATTTTCCCATTGAAGCCTATCTGGAAACGGACCGGATTTTCGATTTGCAGAAGCCGCTGGAATCAGTAATCGAAGCCGTCCTTCTGGATTACAACCTCACGCCGCTCCACCTGCTCAGCGGCCGTGGGCATCATTTCGTCTGGCGCATCCGACAGGATTCCGATGCCTTCAGCCGGCTCGCCAGCCTGGGCCATGTGCCACCCAGTTTGGAGAAACTCAACGCGCGTTCCCATCGGCCGCACGGCGAGCCGGTTCCTCCTGAACTGGGCGCAGCTTTTGCCGGAGCGGGTCTGGTCATGGAGCATCTGGCGCATCGCATCAAGGAAGAAGCCGCGCCCTTGAGCGATGTTCCAGTCGAACTGACCGCCGTCGAGGTCGGCCCCAATGAACACGGCCGCGAGATGATTTCCATCGACATCTCTGAATATGGCGATCCGTTGAGCACGCGGGTCATTCGCGTGCCGTTCAGCCTCTATCTTAAACCATTGCAACAACGGAATGTCCTGGGGGAAGAAATCGTGAAGCAACTGCCGCCGGTGTTTTTGATTCCGTTGCACGAGATGGATACCAAGCAAGGCATCCGGGTCATGCATGACATCAAGCAGGTCACCGACCTCGCCCGGCGCGCCACGGTAAGCATTCCCGATCACAGTGGGTCCACCGAAAGGCTGATTCGTTCCTACGAAAGATCAGCGCTGAGAACATTTCACGACTGGTTTTATTCCCAGGAACATGAACCGCCAGAAAAGTGGTCGCAAACTTATGACTGCATGCCACTCGATCCGTTGCCGGCTTGCGTGCGCCATGTGCTGGAGCAGCCGAATGACCTGTTGCTTCGCCCCGCCCACCTCAAACGTGTCGTGCACGTGATGCTATCACTCGGCTGGCATCCCCGTCACATCGCCGGGTTGATTCGTGCCCGGTTCGAGCGCGACTACGGCTGGGGTGAAGTGTGGGCCGGCTACGATCCAGCCACCCGGGCGGATTTCTACACGCGGGTCTTCGCCGGCTTGTTCGTTACCGGACGCGACGATCTGGTCGATTTCAACTGTCAGTCCGCCAAGGAAGAAAAGTTGTGTTTTGTCGCCGACTGTCCCTTTAATCTGGAGCACTACAAAACCTCACTACTGAATCGGAGAAAATATGAACGACTGGCCTGTCGGCCTTTCAACCGGCTGTTTTTACCAGAAGAGCATCTTTGACTGCCTGGAACCCATCCGGCACAGCGGGTTCAGCATGATCGAAATCTGTTCCTTCCCGGCCCATCTTGATTATCACGACTTCGACGCCGTCCGCCGCGCCGCCAAGCGGGTCGATGAACTGGGGCTGGAGGCGTACTCGTTCCACGCGCCGTTTGCTGATCACATCGACATCACATCGCTGAATAATGACCAACGCAACGCCGCGTTGCATGAAATTCTCAAGGCCGCCGAGGCCGCCGCGATTCTGCAAGTCCGCTACTTCGTGATTCATCCCGGGCCGGAACACGAACAAACGCCGGACCTGCCTTGTGTAGAGCGTCTCCAGCGGATGCAAAATGCAGCCGGCACATTGAACCGAGTCGCGCAGCGCTGTTTGGAACTTGGCATCGGTTGCGTATTGGAAAACAAACTGCCGCATCTTTTGTTCGGCGGCACGAGCGACATTCTTTGGATTCTGGGCGCGATGAGCGCCATCAACATCGGCACGTGTCTCGACACCGGTCATGCTTTCCTCTCCGGCGATCTTTACAACGTGATGCACAAATTGTCCGGCCACTTGCAAATGATTCACGCCAACGATAACGGTGGCAGCTATGACGACCACAAACCGCCGGGCGAGGGGAACATTGATTGGAATCGGCTGCTCACCGAATTGTCCCAAATTGAATTTCACGGGGGCTTTATTCTCGAACTGTCCGGCGATAAGGAGCCAGAGGCTGTTCTGGCTGAAGCGCGTCGGGCGCGGCGTTACCTGCGGGAAATCTCACGTCGCCTGGCGTTGTCCTGTCCGCCCACGGTCAGCGTCGCCAACTGGCGTGTCTAGCATGCGCGGTGAAAAAACAGCCAGGCTTTGCCAAAAGCGAAAGATGGAGACTATGGCCATGAAAAGACCAATCAGGCAATTGTTGTTCTGGACACCCAGGATTCTGTGTATTCTGTTTGCTGGTTTCCTGAGCATCTTCGCCGCCGATGTATTCGGTGAGCACTATGGATTCTGGAAGACAATGCTCGCTTTACTGATACATCTCATTCCAACCTGTATCCTTCTTATCGTTTTGGCCGTCTCCTGGCGCTGGGAATGGGTTGGGGGCATTCTCTTTATTGTAATCGGGATATTTTATATTGTGACGTCTTGGGGCAGGTTCCATTGGGACTCGTATGTGTTTATTGGCGGCCCTCCGCTGCTGATCGGTGTTTTGTTCCTGCTCAATTGGCTGTACAGGAGGGAGCTTAGAAGTAGTACCTGAAAAGTAGTAACTGAAGTCCCAAGATCTGATGGTTTACCCATCTGACCACCAATGGATTGAAACGACCGGAGCGCGTCGTGTCGGCGGGCGTCCCGCTCGGACGACTGCTGAGGTAATCCGCCAGCGGTTTTTGAGTTCTTTTTCGCGGGATTATTCCACGGGCTCTCGCCCGGTTCCACCCGATCGAACACCTCCACGAGCCGGCTGTCCGCCTTGCGCAACGCCGCCTCCGAGGTCTGCTCGTTATATGGTTTGCGGTCCTGCCAGCAGCGCCAGATCACCCCCTGCTATTTGAACGCCCGCGCCCGAACCGCAGTTTGGTACGGGCAATCCTTCTGCCGTTGTTGCAGTTAAAACGCCGACGCCCACCGGCTCCACGATATGCTCTCCTTAATTAACGCGAATTCAAAATCGATTCGCGACAACTCGCGCAATTCGCGCCAATGTCCTTCCGTGTTCCCGCGTGTTTATGTGTACTACGCCGTGGCGCAGCGTCCAGCTTCAAGAAACGCCCAATCTTCGCCAAGAACGGGAGAGCGCAGATCGCGTGAATTCGGGATGTTGTAAGAGGGTTGAGCAGCAGGTTGTACGGTTCGCATTCGCTCAATCCGGGCGCGGGTGCCGGAAGCGGTGGAAGTGGCCCCGCGCCAAAACAACCCGATTCCACCAGAAATGGAATAGCTGATGAATGCATTAATTCGTTACGATCCATTCAAGGAAATGGAAGAATTGCAGAACCGGTTTGCCAGAGTGTTCGGCTTGGCACCGGCGCGCACCGGAGACGGTGGAAAGGAATTGATGACGGTCACGGAATGGTCGCCGTCCGTGGACATCATCGAGGATGAAAAGGAATGGCTCGTGAAAGCCGACTTGCCCGAGGTGAAGAAGGAAGACGTGAAGGTCACCGTCGAAAACGGTGTTCTCACCATCACCGGCGAGCGCAAGTTCGAGAAAGAGGAAAAAGACAAGAAGTATCATCGCATCGAGCGGTCCTACGGGACGTTCATGCGGAGCTTCACGCTGCCTGATGGAGCCGATGGTTCAAAGGTCAATGCCGACTTCAAAGATGGCGTGCTCAGGGTTCACCTGGCCAAGAGCGAAAAGGCAAAGCCGAAGGCGGTTGAAGTCAAAGTGGCGTAGGATGCAAAGTCTGTTTGAAGCGAGGGGCGCGGGGAAAAGGGCCTGAGGTAAAAGCGGCAACAACCCCCGCCCACGCTTCAGCAGGCAAGCGTTTGGACTGGATCGCAACTGCTATGGGAGTAAATACAGCGCAACCCAAGAAATTCTGGTTGCGGTTCTGGCTTTATGTTCTGCCCGTGCTGTGGATGCTGTGGCTGGGTTTGGCATACGCCTACTGCATTCGGGTTTGGTTGCGGTTGGGGTATTGGCCGATTTTGATTGAAGACCATGCCGGGCTGAAGCACGGCGCCCATTGGGCGGCTGCCTTTTATTCGTGGTTTCTGCTGCTGCTCCTGCTCATTGCCTGGACGCTGGTGACGCTCGGCTCGCTTCCATTCATTCGCCGGTTGCGTACCGTTGAAACTTTTGTTGGCTTGATTCTATCCTGGCTTCCGGCGCTGTATGCCGTGTTAATCGATCCGGGCGGGAGACTATCATGGCTGATAGACTGACTCGCCCTTAGGCTCTAAATCTGTAATTCCGAACTTCTTGAGGTTATGCCCAACCCACCAAAAAAAGTTTCACACAGACTGGGACCGAACCGCAATGAATCCGCCCGAAGATTGCGGAAGCGCGATCCCAATTTCGCGCAATCGCGCGACATCCGTGAAGACCGCGGCGAACGTCAGATCAAAATGGTGCGGCGCCGGCAGACTTTGCTCGCGACGCTTCCACGCAAGTAATCTCCAAGTTGCGGTGCAACGGGAAAGCAATTGCCGGACGGAACTCGCGCAGCCGACACCGTTGAATCCATAGCGTTGACAGCGGGCGTCCCCCCATTGACGGGAAACCAACTTTTTCCAATCACCGAAGCAATGAAGTTTTGGCCCGTAACGCGTAGAGCGGCGGGTCGTGACGATTGCGGATCGATGGCAAACCTAGCGAGCGTTGACAAGAGTAACTAGCTTCTCACCAATGGCGGCCGACCGTGTTTGAGTCGCAAACGCTCAAGCAGTTCAGCTTCTGTCTCCGGACACCGATCAAGTTTGTGCACGCTCGCCCGGCCCTTTAACTCAACAAGCCGCCGGGCGCGCTTTTCAACATCATCATGAAAAGTCAAGCTGTAGAGCGGAAGCATACTGGCCATGTTTTCAATTCGTGAGGGTTGGTTCATTCGTTGATGCCCCAGCAACGTATCTGCCTGCTGCCACTGAAGGTTTCGGCCGGCACCGGAGGGCCGATTCTGCCATCGCTTCGGTGCTTGGCGGCCGCGCGCAATGCTTCTTTCACAGCGTCCAACAATTCGTCGGTGGCAAAGGGTTTCGACAGCGTGGCGGCAAGCTGGAGCCATTGATGCTTGCTGAGTTCCTCGGCATCCAACAGTCCCGATGCCAGGATGACGGGGACTGTCATGTGCGCGGAGCGGAGCTTTGCGACCAGTTCCAACCCTGACAACCTCGGCATGTGGTTGTCGGTTATCACAAGGTCGTAGCTACGGGTCTGCAGCAGTTCCCAAGCGGCTTCGCCGTCTTCAGCGACTTCCACTTGATAGTCGGACCGGACAAGGACGTGAGCTGTCAACTGGAGGATGGAAATGTCGTCCTCGACCAGGAGAATGCGGTTCGACGGATTTGTTCGTCGGCGAGTGGGTGCGTCGCTGGCTTTGTCAGGAGAAGGTTCAAGCAGCGTGGTCATGGTTTCGGGGTGCATTTGGACGTTGGATGTCGCATTGTTGTTGCCATCGGATTCATGGATTCGCGCGCCAGTTCAGCGAGTGGGTCGGCACCTGAAGGATGTCGTCGAGGATCGGGGTGACCGTTTCAGCGCGCTGACGAATACTTTCGATGGTCGAATCGGATGAATCTTCATGGCGTGCCGACGGTGCAAAGAAATCGAAGCCTCCATCTCGCGCGGCTCGCTGCATGAACTGATACCGTTGCGAATCGGATTTGTCCGTTTTGTCCGCCGAACCGAGAAGAGCGACTACCGCAATGGTGTCATCCCGTTTCTGGGCCAGGCACGACCGCACCCAACTCTCGACTACGACAGGCAGTTCGGTCTCGCTGCTGGTCGAGATGATGAGAATGTCCGCGTTGATTGTTTCGGCTGCCGCCACGGCGCGCCAGTCCGGGTCTTCCAGAAACTCGAACCGCCAGAGCTGGGGACGAAACTCGATCTCATCGCCAATACCACGCGTCAGGTTTGCAAGTGTGCGCATGGCGCGTTGCCCGGCGGGAATATCGTCGTAGGCGATGACAACGTTCAAGGTCGCGTCAACTTTGCTGTCATCCAATGTGGGCGCTAAATTCAAGGGAAGCTCGTTTTTCATGAGCGGAGGGTAACAGAACGCATGGGCACTGAAATTGGAGTTCAACCGGTTTTTCCATAAGGAAATTCCGTACCGGCCTGGGTGATTTGTTACTGCTGGGACAATCTGTTTAGATCGCTCCGCGAACAAAACTTCGTCCAGAGACTGGTTGCGTCGGCTGCTACTTTTTGACGAGCTGGCTGGGGGCTGCATCCTGCGTTTCCACCCAGCGGACAGCATGGCGAACGAGCGAGGTTGCGTCCTTCAATTCCAGTTTCTCTTTGAGGTGACCGCGATGCGCATCAACTGTCTTCGGACTGAGGTTCAGTTGTTTCGCGATTTCGCGCGTGCTCTTACCCTGGCCAACAAGTTGGAAGATCTCAAACTCGCGGTCGCTGAGCTTCTCGATGGGGGAAGCGGAGCCACGCGGGCGGCGTCCGGACATGGCGTCCAGCAGTCGCGCGGAGATCTGCGGGCTGACGTACGCCTCCCCGCTCAACACGAGGCGGATAACCTCCAATACCTTGGCCGCCCCGGCGTCCTTCATCAGGTAGCCTCGCGCGCCCGCGCGCAACGCCCGTTCCGCGTAGAGCACCTCGTCGTGCATCGACAGCACGAGCATCGGCAGCTCGGGCATCATGGCGTGAACGTCTTTGAGGAATTCAAATCCGCTGCGGCCGGGCATCGTCATGTCCGTCACCATCAAGTCCGGTTTCGATCTCGACAATACGGACATCGCCTCGGCGGGATTGCAGGCCTCGCAGCAGACCTCCAGGTCGGCCTGCCGACTGATGATGATGCCCAAGCCCTCCCGCGTTATTGGATGGTCGTCCACCAACAGCACGCGCCGTTTGGCTGGCGTGTTCGTGTCGGCGGTTTTTAGCCCGGCGACTCTCGGCGTGGGTTTGGTTCGGCCCCTCGTGTGTTGCTTAGTGCTCATGATGGTTCAAAGGAAGTGTGCAAGTGACGCTCACGCCTTGGCCGGGCTTCGATTCAATCTCCAAGGCAGCGCCGATGACGTGGGCACGATGGCGCATGACCTCCAGCCCCATTCCTGACTTCGATCTCCTCCGCTTGGGCAGGCCCCGGCCGTCGTCCTTGATTTGCAGGCGCAACCCGTCGTGGTCATGCGCGAGGTTAATGTCGATGCGCCGCGTCCGGGCGTGCTTGAGCGCGTTGTTGACGGCTTCCTGGGCGATGCGGAAGAGGTGCGCCGCAGTCTGAGAACTGTCGAGCAACACCGGGGTGCGGCAGTCAAAGCGGCACTCCACCCTGCCGGGGACATGGGTGGTGTGAGCCAATTGCTTGAGCGCGCCCATCAGCCCTTCTGTCTTCAGGTTCACTGGCGACAGGCCGCGGGCCAGCGAACGCGTGACCGTGATGCATTCCCGCAGCGCCTGGCTCATCTGCCGCGCCTGCTCCAGAAGCCGTTCCCGGTTGGCCGTCAAATCGTTCGCTGCCAAATCTTCCTGCAGCAGAAAGCACTTCATCTCCAGCCCCGTCAGTTGCTGACCCAGACCGTCGTGCAAATCGTGGCCGATGCGCTGTTGCTCCCGGTCGCTGGCTTCGAGCAATTCGGACTCCAGTCGGCGCCGCTCCGTGATGTCGCGGACGGTGACGATCACGCCGACAATTTGTTCCCGCGCATCCCGCAATGGAGCGAAACGCTCCACCTTCCAGCCCTGCTTCCCTTTTTCCGGCACGTCGAACGGCGCGGCTGGGGATTCAAAGACCTCGCCGGCCAGCGCCCGCGCAAACATTTCTTCGAAATGCTGCTGGCGCAGAAACGGAAACAACTCCAACGTGCGCCGTCCCCGCACCTCCTCCGCGCGGCAGCCGCTGAGCCGTTCCATGAACGGATTCCAGACCACAAACCTTCCCTCCCGATCGTAAACGACGATGCCGGTCTCCGCCCCGTCGATGACCTGTTTGCCGAACTCATTCGCTTCGCGCAGCGCCTCCTCGGCTTTCTTGCGCTCCATGAACTGTCCGATCTGCCTGCCGAGAGTGACGAACATCTGCAACAGATCTTCATCTGGATCGGTTACGCGATGGGTCAGGAACGCCATCACGCCCAAGATATGTTGGTCAAGTTGGATGGGGAAGGCCAAGGCTGAGCGCAGCCCAGCCCGGGCCGCCTCCCGCTTGCGCAGAAAGTGCGAGCGCCGTGCGATCTCCGGAATCCATTCCGGCTCGCGCGTGGACAGCACATGCCCAGGTAGAGAGCCGAACATCGGGATGGAAAGCTTCAGGCTGTGCTTCACGAAGGCTTCCAGCTTTCTTCCGGGCGCATGCCAGACATGCACCATGCGCAGTTTTTTCGGCGCAGCCACCGCCTCCCAAAACTCCCCAACGTCCCATTCAAAAGTTTCCGCGAGAATTTGTATCAACTTCGGAACCGTTTCAGCCACCGAGTTGGAGGCGGCGAGCAACCGCGCCGTCTCGTATAGCAAGTGCCGACGTTGTTCAGCGCGTTTGCGTTCCGTGATGTCGAAATTCACACCCAGAAACCGCGATGCCCGTCCTTTGGCCTCCAAAACGTTTTCTCCGGGCACGTCTTCGAAGGCAAACCGGCCTTTCCCCGCCAGCCATCGCTCTCGTCCGTCGGCGCGCACGATGCGAAACTCCGAGTCAAATTCCCCGGTCCGCAGTGCCTCCTTCCATTCGGCGCGGACCCGCGCGATGTCGTTGGGATGGACGAAGCGGAAGAAGGTTTCCGCGCTCGCTGGCGCCTCGCCAGGTTTAAGCCCAAGCAGCTCGAACTCGACGGTGTTCCAGTGCTCCTCATCGTTCGCGAAGTTGATTTCGAACGTCCCCATCGCGCTCGCTTGGAGCGCGAGCCGCAGTCGTTCCTCGCTCTCCCGCAGAGCGAGTTCCGCCTGCTTGCGCTTGCTGATGTCAATCAGAAAACCCTTGATGCTGACCGGCCCGGTTGCGCCCTTCACGACGTGCACGATGTCGTGAAACCAGACGGTTTGGCCGTCGGCGGCCACCATCCGATATTCCAGTTCAAAGTCGTCGGCCTGGCTGGCTCTTTCCGCGCAAGTTTTCATCGCAGCCTCCCGGTCTTCGGGATGGATGTGATCCACCCAGAACCCGTCTTTGAACCAGTCCGTCAACGGGTAGCCAAGAACTTCCACTGCCCAGGCGCTGACATAAGAAATGCGCCACGTGGCGAAATCCGCCTCCCAGGCAATGATCCTCGTCGATTCCACCAGGTGCCGAAACCGCCGCTCGCTTTCGCTCAGCGCCGCTTCCACCTTTTTGCGTTGCGTAATGTCGCGTACGATGCCCGTGAAAATGCGCCGTCCGCCCAACCGCACTTCGCTCACCGACAGCTCGAGCGGGAAGACGCTGCCGTCCTTGCGGCGGCCCGCTACTTCGCGCCCGACGCCGATGACTTTGCGTTCGCCCGTCTCGCGGTAATGCACCAGATAACGGTCACGTTGTTCACGATGGGGTGATGGCATCAGCAGGCTGAGGCTCTGTCCAATCACCTCGTTGGCGCGATAGCCAAACAGTTTTTCCGCCGCCTGGTTGAATGACTCGATGGTGTCGCGCTCGTCGATGGTGATGATGCCATCGACCGCCGTGTCGAGGACTGCCCGCAGCCGGGCTTCGCTGTCACGCAGCGCCTGCTCGACCCGCTTGCGTGCGGTGATGTCGGTAATGGCCGTGCGGCAGACATATCCCTTCTGCTCGTCATCGTAAGAGAGCACGCTCTGCATCACCACGGGGAGCGCGCTGCCGTCTTTGCGGGTCAGATGCAACTCGGTCACGACGCGCTCCTCCGCGCTCGAGAGCTTGGCGAGATGCTCGCGGAACAGTGCCTGGTCCTCGCGCGCAACGTGCCGGTGAAATGGCACGCCCACGAAGCGCGTCCGTTCCTCACCGAGCATCCCGGCGGCGGTGAGGTTGATTTCGCGGATGACACCTTGATCGTCGAAGGTCACGAAGCCGACGGGTGCAAAATCGTAGAGGTCGGCGTAGCGGTCACGCGAGACTTCGAGCACCTGCCGCGCCTCGCGCAACTCGTGGTTGCGCATCTCCGATTCGATTTGACGCACCTGGCGGTCGTGCAACAACCGCTCGCGTTCAGTGGTGGCGGTGGTGGGCTTAAGTTCAGGCGCGGCTGCTCCCTTCACCCTCCCGGCGGTGGTCTTTCGCGAAACTGTTCTTTTCAAAGCCATACCAGCCGGATGATGTCGAAGCGTTTCATCTTTATCAATACCGGCTGTGTTGCGTCCCGCTCAGTCGGCCGAGTGCTGTGATGGAGCAGGAATGGCGCGCCGTACCTTCATGGTCCAATGCTGAAAAACATTCCGCGCGGCGACGCGGGCCTCGGGCAACGGCACGCGCCGCCGCACAACTTCCTTCGCCGGAAGCCAGGGCTGGCGAAACCCGTCCACACCAGGCGGTAGGTCCGTCGGTTGCACCAAGGAGTCCAGTTCAACCACAACGGTGGAGCTGGCCGTATCGTATTTCGCGTCTGCCGTCGCACACAACTCCCATCCACCGCCGGCGTTCCGGACGGACACGACGACCTCGCGCAGTGAAACGACCTTTCTCATACTTAGAGCCACTTACCGTTTCCATAGCAGGCACTGAAAAGCCCGCGGCCCGAGATTTGTTCAAGATCAACCCTCGGCTGGGCAGGCCGAAACCGGCAGCGTTGCCAATCCAGGCAACCCATCATTCGTTGTCAGCAGGGGTTTCTTGTGCATGGCAGGAGGCTTACGTTCGAATTGCAACCTGTTGAGGGGACTGCCGGAGCACGGCCTCCGCTTGCAACCAATGCTGGAGCTCGCGGCCCTGGCTGCGTCCTTCCCGTTCCCAGATGGAATAGGCGCAGAGGGCGATTTCGTCGCGCGTCGGTTTTCGGCCAGGGCCGTCGGCGATGAGCAACGTGGGCGAGTTCTTCTTCGGTTTCAATTTCTTCATTTTCTTCCCTTTCTTGGTTTATTTGCTTGTGGACAGTGATGCGCAAAACGTCGTCTTGCCGGCAACATGCCGCCCGTAAGCTGGCGGCGAAGTTGTGCGGCTTGAATCTATTGCATTCATGCAAGCAATGGACACTTTGCATTCTGCAAGACTTGAGAACGGCAAATGCATGTTTGGAGATTGCCCTCCGAATGTATCATTTCGACGGTCTGACACAGCGAAGGATGAAAAACGACCGGAATCGATTTCGGTTTCAACGGGCGTCTCCGTAACGATGATTGGTGGTGTCGGGCTCGCATGGGAGTGTTTGAGGCATTTCTACGAGTGGTTTCTTCAGACCTGGGGTAGTTGCGCACGATATTGTGTCGGCGACTGGCCCACGATTCGCTTGAACATGCGGTTGAAATGCGTCAGTGATTGGAAACCGACCTCGTAGGCAATTTCACTGACGCGCAGATTCGGATTGAGCAGCAGATTCTTGGCTTTCTCAGCCCGTGTCCGGGCGACGTACTGGGTAAAGTTGATCCCCGTCGCCTTCTTGAAGAGTTTGCAGAAGTAGAATGTGCTGGTATGAACGGCCGCCGCGAGCCGATCGAGGGAGAGTTCTTCGATAAAGTGTTCCTGAATGTATTGCTTTGCCTTGGTGATGACCGGTGGTTCGGCATTGGCCCGCTGCATCACGATCTGGTTGCTTTTCAGTGCGAGATGTTCGGCGAAGATGGAAAGGAGATGGGTGATCGAATCGAGCTTCTTTTGCGAAACCACCGGCGTTTTCAAGTACGCATCTTTAAGTTTGTGACCATCCCCGTTGACGCCATTTTGTTTGAGTTGTGCGGCGACGCGTTGGAATTGCGCCGCCGTGGGTTTCTGGCGCAGCACCTGGCCAGTTTGCAGGAAGCCAATCGTCTTGTCGGCCAGCCGCACCGGTACGGCCGTTTCGCACAAACCGTAGGAACAAGTCAATGTCGCGGGCGACTGCATGGCACTTTGGGCCAGTCTTTCCTGTGTCTGCATACACGCCCCACAAGTGCGGCTTTTCTCAGCCAGCAGGGCGCAAAAACCGTTCTCTTTGCGTTTGCCGTGCAGCGGCAATTGCCACGTCTCAACCGATCGGAGAGTGATGGGAAGGCCGGTCGCCTCACTGTAGGCGCGTTCGTAGTCCTGGAATATTTGCGAGTCGGTCAGGGATTCAATCAGGTTCACGTTTGTATTCATTGCTTTTACCTTTCCAAATCTGTGCGCACTTGGAGTTGTTATCGGCGGATGCAATATAGGGAGCGGCCTCAGCGACGAAAATGGGAGACGCGACTGTTTCTTGATGCGAACGAATCCGGGGGTGGGGTAGGGATATTCCTTAGCGAATATTCCGAAGTCGGACCCTCCCACGGAAACCGGCAACGCCGTGAAAATCCGAAAGGCTCCCCAATGCCATCTGGCTGAAGGGGCGCAATCCGGGATGGCTCTTAGCACAAGCCTCTACCCGCTACCCCGCTTGCACCGGGCCAGAGGTCCCGCCTCTTTGCACCGCCGACTGGCCGCCGCGGCCTCAGGCGGCAAAGCCAAACCGGTAATGCTCTTCCTCCGATTTGATGCCGAGTGATGCGCAGATCCGTCGCGAGGCCAGCGCGCCGGCCGCGGTCTTGATCAGCTTGTCGAAGTCATGCTTCGGCAGATCGAGTCCGTCGTGCTTGATGGCGCAAATGCGAAAGCCGCGTTCCAGCAACTCTTCAAGGAACTCCTCGCACGCCACCGGGTCGTCGCTCGAGTAGTGGTTCGTCTGCGCGTGTTTCTTAAACTGGGTCGTGTATTCGATGGTGTATTTGGGCAGCATAGATTTGTCCTGGTTAGTTGTTGTGGATCGGTGACGGAACGGATTGGCGCACTTTGCCAACCCAGCGATGGAAAATTTCCTTGGCGAGTTCGACAGCCTCGGCCTGCGACACTGATTCCTGAAGGCTTTCTTTCTTGGGCAGCCAATCGGCAACCAGATGTTTCTCTTTTGACCGGATGTCCACCGGGCGGATGAAGCTGTCGAGCTCCAACCGCAGCTGTGACCTGGCCTCGTCGAAGTCGGCTTCGGCGGATGCGCAGACTTCAAACTCGCGGTCATTGCGTGTGAATGAGCCGATGATTTCGCTGGTGGAGATGATCCGCTTCATTTGTGATGATATCATCGCAGCAGATTGCCCAAGGCACTTTCCGGGATTTGGCGAAGGTTGGCCTTTTTTTGCCACCGGCTTGCCGGTGGCCTCTTGCTTCATGGAAAAAAAATTGGCTTTTCGTCCCGGATCATGCTGGGACGAATTCGTGAGCATTCAGCAAATGGCGGCAAAAAGAGCCAAGCATTCGCCAAAAACGGTTAAGACGCCCGTGAAGCTCAAGGCCATTTTACTTGAGGATTTCTTGAGAAAGGCTTTTATGCATCGACGCGAGGATACCGAAGTTCTGGTGGTTGGAGCGGGGCCAGTGGGAATGTTCACCGCGCTCTGGTTGGCCGAAAGCGGGATTCGAGTCAAGATCATCGACCAGGAATCGCGGACTGCCGCGCACAGCTATGCCTGTGCTCTGCACCCGCGCACACTGGAGCTTCTGGATCAAGTGGGACTGGCGGAGGAGGTCGAGGAACTCGGCCACCGTATCGACACGATC
Organism: Verrucomicrobiota bacterium; assembly: GCA_016200005.1. Taxonomy (NCBI): domain Bacteria; kingdom Pseudomonadati; phylum Verrucomicrobiota; species Verrucomicrobiota bacterium. Next base: position 124,454 of record JACQFP010000020.1, read on the forward strand.
GCTTTTTATGAAGACCGCGTTCGGCGCGCGGAGTTGAAGCTTGCCGAACTTCCCGTCAAGTATCCTTGTGTCGTGGTCTTGCCGCAAAGCGCCCTGGAAAGTCTGCTCGAACAAAGACTCCGGCTGACCAGACGCGTCGAGGTCGATTGGAACTGTCGCTTGTCCGGATTGAAAATGAACGGCAATGCCATCGTCGCCACCATCGACAAATTAACCGAAACCGCCACCGGCTACGTCGTGCCGGAATGGGCCGGAGTGGTGCAGAAGACCCTGCACACCCGGGCGGACTTCGTCGTGGGGGCGGACGGCCACAACTCCCAGGTCCGGGCCTGTCTGGGCATCGAATACGAGCAAGTGGGCAATCCCGAGTTGTTTGTCGTCTATGAATTTGAGTTAGACGGAAAACTCGACCATGAGATGAGCATCGTTCTGGGCGACCACACGACCAATGTGATGTGGCCGTTTTCGCATCACAAATGCCGGTGGAGCTTTCAAATTTTCCCGGCGGATGCGCCCGGCAATTTTCCTGTCAAGGATCGACGCGCATTCAGCATCGGCGAGGCGCCGGGTGAAAATGACAGCCGGCACCACTTGCAACGCTTGTTGCAGCAGCGCGCTCCGTGGTTTGAAGGCAACATCCAGGAAATCGACTGGGCCACGGACATCCAGTTCGAGCATCGGCTCGCGAATGAATTCGGCCGGGAACGCTGCTGGCTGGTCGGTGACGCCGCCCATCAAACGGGGCCGGTCGGGATGCAAAGTGTGAACCTCGGTTTGCGCGAGGGCGCAGACCTGGCCGCGAAAGTGAAGAGGATTCTGCGCGAAAAAGTTTCGCCGGAGTTGTTGCAGACTTACAACCGCGATCACCGGGCCGATTGGCAGCATCTGCTGGGACTCAAAGGCGCGCCGAAACCGACGATTAAGGCCAGTCCATGGATCAAGGAACACGGCGCGACGATTCCCGAATGCCTGCCCGCGTCGGGAGAGGAGCTGACCTCCTTGCTGGGCCAGCTCGGTCTGGAATTCGAATAGGCCAAAAGCGAACACCTGCCAACGCGAACACGTCGGCGAAGAAGATTTGTCCTTCCTCAGATTCCAGCGCCCGCCACCATGCGGGAAACCTCCCGGTGTTATGAGGAGTCCTCGGTGTTTTTTTTAGTCCCAGGCTTTGAAACCTTCTTCCACGGCAGCCAACCGCGCAACTTTTGCAAAAGCCTTTCGGCCCAGGCGAACTCGGCGGCGAGAATGGCGAGACCGATCGGTATGACAAGCACCGCCGGCCCCGGCAGCACCAGCAGCGCAATGCCGATAAGCAGCACGGTGACGCCAATCACAGTTCTGGCCATTCGTTTCATCCGCCAGGGCTTTGCTCTCGCGGCGCCGGTTGCGTCCACGATTTTCCGATCCGCATCGCGGACGACGCTGCGGGTGGGTTGTTCGTGGCGGGGGCCATTGTTTTCACAGTCGTCACGACTTGTTCTTACTTTGGATTTGATGGAATGGAAATAAAACACTGATTGATTCCCAGCCGCCTCAAGCTGCGGCAGGCGCCGCCCGAGGCCGGCCTGGCACCTGGACGTTCCCAAACGCTTCCACCGCGGCTGCAAGAAATGACCATTCATTGCCAAAATTCGAGGAGCAGCAAGCTCGTTTGGCTGGAATGGTTCATTGCGGAAACATCAACCGCAATAAGTTCTAACTCAAAAAAACGAAACAGTTAAGTCAAAAGGAAAGGCTCATTATGAATGCCAATGATGTGAGTACTGAAAAACTGGTGACCGACCTGAAGCGGGTGGTGCATGATTCGGAGGTGTTCCTCCAGGATTCGGCGGGAGCCGTGGGTGACAAGGCCCATGCGTTGCGCGAACGGCTCGCGACGACGCTTGAATCGGCCAAAGTCGCCTGCCGTCGCCTCGAAGAAAAAGCGATCGAAGGCGCCAAAGCCACCGACAAAGTCATCCGCGAGCATCCCTATCAATCCATCGGCGTGGCCTTCGGCATCGGCCTGCTGATTGGGGTGCTGGTCACGCGCAAATGACGCCATGAGCGAACCTCAAGAAAAAACGGGCGGCATTTTCACTTCGCTGCGCGGATTGATCGACGGGGGACTGGCCCTCGCCCAGAATCGCGTGGAACTTTTCGCCGTTGAACTGCGCGAAGAAAAGTGCCGCCTGATCGAAGCCCTCCTCTGGGCGTCGGCGCTCATTGCGTTGGGAATGATGACCCTCGCGTTGCTGACGCTGCTCGTTGTGATTCTGTTTTGGCCTGAAGACCGCGTTGCCGCGGTGCTCGTTTTGAGTCTGCTCTACCTGCTGGCGACCATTCTGGCGTGGCGCGGACTGCGGCTGCGGCTGGCGCAGTCCACACCGTTTTCCGGCACGCTGGGTGAATTCAAGAAAGACCGAGCATGTTTGCGAACCGGGAACTGACGCAGCTTCAAGCGCGCAAGGCCAGCTTGCTCGCCGAAAGTGACGCCCTGAGACAAGGACTGGTGGCGGACTGGGCGCAGCTCAAGCCAATTGTTGCCTGGATCGAGACCGGGACCAGTTTCATACGACGGATGCAACCGCTTCTCATGACGGTTGCGCCATTCCTTGGTCTTTGGGTGGCGCGAAGACGCCGCTTGAGCTTCGGTTTCGCCCGGCTGCTTGCAATGGGGTGGCGCGTCTGGCGGGCCATCACGGCGATGCGCCGAGCGTCACATTCTGGTTAAACGCAAAGCACGGGTCTTGCTCCAGCTCCGGCGATTTCAATTCGCCTTTGATTGCCCGAGCCACAATCGCCGACCGCAAGGTGTAAAGCGTGGCGACAGTTCCGGCTTGCAGGCGCTAAAGCACAATGATCTCCAACGTGCTGCAGCCCGCCATTATGGCCCAAGTCTCAAACCTTTCCTATCAAGACTTTGCGCAGTAGGTGACGGTGACAGTGAGGCTCGTTTTCGGAACAATGACACAAGAGAGTCACGTTGCCGCGCCCGGCCAGGTTCTGGAGCAGACGCAAGGCGAATTTCTGTCCGTGATTCTTGATGGTCTTGTTTCTCTGATCAATCGTCCCGCCTTCAAAAAGCTCCTTGCGGTAACGACGGCTGAACTCGCCCCAACTGATTCTGCCAGCCAACACGTCCTTCAATAGTTTTTCGCTTGGGCCGAGGTTCGGCATCCAGATGTCATAGCGCGACGTGGGCATGCCGCGGCCGCGAAATCGCGTCGCCAGAATTCGCAATCCATCTTTGCGAGGTTCTATCGGCGAAAAGACTGATTTCGTTTTTATCATGATCGCCCTTAGGAAGCGGTGTCGAAATTGGCGTGGTGCAACGCGTCCATATCCTTGTCATCCCTCCACTGCTGCGCAAACCATCTCCAGCACGCGGCGAATGCCGTCATCGCCGCCCATGCTTCCTTCGTGAAACGGCGTGCGGGGGATCGGCTTCCAATCATCCCGCGATTGATCCGGCTCGGGCTGCGGCAAACCTGTGAGCGTCGGATCGTACTGCCCGTTGTTTCCGCCCAGCTTGTAGATGACGAGGTCCAGCGATGGCACGATGATGAGCGCGAAGCCGCCTGCGCCGGATTTCCAATACGCGTCGCGCGGTGCGCCGGCCACATGCCCGTCCGAGTTCTGCTCGAACATCAGCGTGTAAGGACAATGCGGGTTGTGCGGTGACATCTTGTTGCACAGCGCGATGTAATCCGCCGGCACGAGTTGCTGGTTGCCCCACTTGCCGCCGCGCAGCAGGCAATAACCGAAGCGCACCGCATCCGTGGCATGAACTGCGATGCTGCCCGCGCCGTTCGCGTGCGGCATGGTGAAATCGCCACGATGCAGGCAATAACCCCACGCGCCCCAGCCCATCGGCTTCGCCAGCCGTTCGTCGAGGTATTTGTCCAGCTCCATTCCGGTGACGTGGCGCAGTACCATCGATGCGACGTGCGGCTCCGGTGATGAATAGGAATAACCCGCGCCCGAGTTCGTCCACATCGCGCAGCGCAACGACGAGATGTCGAGGTCGCGAATGTTCTGTCCTGGCACGGCCTTGAGTGGAAACGCCTTGCCCATCACCAACGCCGTCGGCGCGCCGCCCTCGCCAGTGTAACCGCCGCTCATGCAAAGGAGTTGGCCCAGCGTGATGTCCGCCCGCCGCTCGTCATCGAGCTTGCCGTCGGGCGAGAATGCTTCCGGCAAAAACTTTGGTGTGAACACTTTCGTATCAAGGCCCTCCGGGATTTTGTCGCGGAATTCCTTCAACATGATGCCGCAAGCGATGCTCGCATAAGCCTTGCCTGTGGATGCCATGTCGGGATTCGCATTGCGGCTCGCGCGCCCGAAATACTTTTCGAACACGAGCCACCCATTGCGCGCGACCAGCAACCCGCCGTTCTGCGTGCAGCGCTGTGTGAAATCCCACGCCTGCTCCAGCCTTCGCAACTCCATTCCGGCGCGTTCGCGCATCTGGGTCGCATTTGTCGCCGTGCGCCAGCCGCCGGAGCTGTCGGGCGGCGGGAAATAACCCAACTCCGTTGCGATTGTGCCTGCGTTGTCCGGGCGGTCCGCGGCTGCGAGAGTCAGGAAGCTTGAAACCGACAAAGCGAAAAGAGCAATGAGCCTTTTGACTACGGTACTGGACGTGAAACTCATGATCCGACGTTGCCACCTCAATCCAAACGCGACAACGATTTTGTGGCTGCGCCAGAAATCAGCGCACAGTTGCGTGTTGCGAATCACAATTCTTTCTTAAACGCGCGGCCGGGAATGGCGGCTTTCTTCATCAGCTCAGAAACTTACTCGCGTTCCTTGGGCAGTCGCGTTGCCGCCGCCTTCGGCCGTTTGGCCATCCGGACCAAACGCATCATAGTGGATGCGCGACCGGAAGGATTTCCCGTCCTCGGACAAGGCCATCTCCTCGATTAAAACTCCGTGCCCCGCTGGCAGCCAGCCTCCCCCCTTTGCTCACCTCGTCGAAATTCGCCGGGGGCTTGGTGGAATAAAAAACATACTTCGCCTGGAATTGCCGCGGGCCGACCTTCTTCCAGACCCCATAAGCGGGCGGGACCGGCGGCGCGCCGTCGTAATTTGAAGACTCCGTCATCGTTCCACCCGCGTTGAAGACGTACATGAACTCAAGGTCTTTAACTGCGGCAAAAGCGCCAGTGGTGAATTGAACTTTCGAGCGCCACGCGCCCACCAACTCTTCCGTCGGCAGGCGCACGCGAGACGACGGCATGTCCGCGCAACCGCAAAGCAAGCAGGCGAGCGACAATATCAACTGTGTTCTCATACGTTACAATTCTCCTTTGAAGGCTTTGTCCAGAATGGCGGGGAGCAGGGCTTCCAGTTCTTTGGTGGTCTCGGCTGGCAGGCGCTTCAGCGCGTTCTTCATACAGCGCGGGCATTTCGAATCGTGAAGCTGAGGATGCTCATGCCCATCCGGGCCAAATCTGCAGATGCGGCTGATTGCACCCTGACGGCGCACACTGCCGGGTTTTGAGTAGTGTCGTCCATGCTCGAACTCCTCAGGACGCTGCTCAAATGCTTTTCCAAGACTGACCGCAAGACGTTCCCAATCTCAGCCTGGCTCTTGCCCAGGAAATGTTCCGCTGCGGCGACAATCGAAACATCGTCGCCACCGATCTTGACTTGGGCGACACAATCCGTTTCCACGGCCCGTCCACCGGCGGTTTGTGCCTTCGACCCGGGCATTTCGACGGTGATTACTTCGAGCGAAAGCACCTCGACAGTTTCAATGACAGGGAGCACAAACGTGCCACCGCCTTTGACGATGCGGAAACCCAGGCGAGTTCCGTCCGCCAATTGACGTTGCCGGCCAGAGACAATCAATGCCTGATTCGGGCCAACCTTAACATAGCGGCTGGCCCAGACCATGGTGAAGACGAAGATGACCAGAATCATCGTCCCCACGGCAAATATGATCGTGTATGTTGAGTTCATGGTTTTCCTTTTGATGTTTGATTGAGAATCGCGGGGAGCAAGCGCCCAAAGTTGGGTGCAGGCCGGGCCTGCTCTCGGCTTGCAGGCGCTTCAGCACGTCCACCTCCGGTTGCAACGCGTCCAGCTCGGCCACGATCCGCCGTTGGGATTGCCAATTCATTCGCGGTTTGGCACGAGCACGATCTTGCCGGTCACACCTCCCCTGCCGAGCAATTCGTGCGCATGTTTTGCCTCAGCAAGTGGAAATCGCTGCGCGATCAGCGGCTTGATCTTCCCGTGTTGAAGGAGATCCAATAACGCGATCAGATCCTGTCGAAACACTGCCGGTCTCAGCCGCTTGAGCGTCTGGATGCTGTAAGGAATCACGCGTTTCCGGCCCGGAAGAAGCCAGCCGCCAACTATGAACAACCCAAAGATGCCGATCTCACGAAAGCGATGGCGCCGACCTCCACGACCGGAAGCCACCCGTCCGCCGCGCAGCGAGCCCGTAAGCCCATAAGCCACCACCCTCCCGCCACGCCGCAGAGCCTCGCGCGACCGCCAGATATGTTTGCCTCCGATCCCGTCGAACACCGCGTCAACGCCCTCGCTTGTGAGGCGGTGAGCTTCTTTCACAAAATCTTGATGCACGTAATCAATCGGGATTCCGCCAAGACTGATAACCGTCGGCTCCCCCCGCGATGAACAGGTGCCGTACATCTCCAGCCCAGCGAGGCGACCAAGCTGCAAGAGTGCCGTGCCGACTCCGCCGGACGCGCCGTGAATCAAAACCCGCTGGCCTGAACTGACCTTTGCCGAGCGATACAGCATTTGGTAGGCAGTGACGTAGTTCAAAATGAGGCTGACAGCCTCGACGGCGTCCAACCCGGATGGCACCGGAACCAGTTCGCGTTGCTGCAGACAAACGAATTCCGCGTAAGCACCGTGGATTGGCAGGGCGGCGACTATCTGACCTGGTTCGATTCCAGAGACACCGTCGCCGAGCCGATCCACCACGCCGACCAGATCCCAACCCGGCGTGAACGGCACTGGGGGCGTCTCGGGATGAATACCCTCGCGCATCATTACATCGGGCAAGGAGACGCCTGCAGCCAGCACCCTCACCCGCACCTCACCCGGCTTTGGCCCGGGGCATTCTTCTTCGACGACCTTGATCGCCTCGGGTCCGCCGTAGTGGGTGACGATGATGCGCGTGTGTTTCACTGGCAAATCAGCTTGGGAAGATTATTCCGGCCCATTTCCCGCCTGGGGTGCCTTGGTGGTTGTTCATAATTCTCCTTTGAAGGCTTTGTCAAGAATGGCGGGGAGCAAGGCGGCCAACTCGGCGGCGGTCTCGGCTTGCAGGCGCTTCAGCGCGTCCAACTCACTCCAAATCTTTTCGCCGGTATGTTGCTGCTCGATGTCCGGCATCGGGATTTCTATTTCGAGAAATTGCTCTGGCCGGGTGCGTTCGCGCCGACCACCGACCCCGCGCGTCGCGTGAGTCAACCGTCCCCAGAACCATTCGGTTCTGACAAGCGGGTCTAAATACTTTGCGCTTGCCTCCGCTTCCACGCATCGGAATGTTCGATACTCAGGCGACACATGCCACCCAGATAGCTCGGGTGGACAAACGTCCACCGCTCCCTCCCAACCTTTAACTTGGCTCAAAACCAAAGCACCTTCGTAGAGTCGATTAAAGGCTGGGTATTGCGTCCCCGTTCCTGGGAGCGCAGATTTCCCAAACAAACCTGCACCGAAACTCTTGATCCCGACCTGTGGATAAGAACCCTCAAGCCGCACCGGCACTTCTTCTTCGTCAAGATGGAGTAAATCGCGAAGTTTTCTTTTGCGGCTGCCCGCCAAACGCAAGTGCAGACTTGTGACAAGCTTCGAGGCGTCAACTGATTCGCCACGTTCTGTCGGCGTCAGCACCTCGCCCAGCCGCACGGTTGGCCACGGTTTGGTCATGCGCGTGCTTCCTTGCGGGAGCGGAGCGCGGTTGTGTCCAGCGGACCAGCCGCAGCACCTTCGCCACGAATAGCGCGCTCGAATCCTTCCAACGCGCCCCGGTCTGCGGACGTGCTGCGGGTGGCGCTCCGCACACACCCGCGCTCCGGCCTGATTTGACAGGATGCGGTTGTTGCTGGCATCTTGTCGCCGTTATGAGCATCACCGTCCAACTCGATCTGCCGGAAGCCCTGGTCGCCAAGGCGCGGGCCAAGGGCTTGCTCAACCCCGCCCATTTGACCCAGTTGATTGCACGCGAACTGGCGGAAGATGAGGACACCCGCAATTTCTTTCAGATGGCCCGGGAAATTCGTTCCCTGCCCGGCGAACCGATGACCATGGACGAAATCCAGCAGATCGTGGAAGAAGTCCGGACCGAACGCGCCGCGCGTGAAGCTGGTCATTGACACCAACACGCTCGTCTCCGGCACGCTTTGGAGCGGGCCACCCTCCCGATTGATTGATGCGGTGGAACAGGGGCGAGCAACCCTGGTGTTGTCGGCGGCGCTGCTTGCCGAGTTTGGCGATGTGGTCGGTCGCGACCGGCTTGGTGGCCGGCTGGCGCTGCACAATGTCACTCCGGCCAAGCTGGTCGCCCGCCTTGCCCGGCAGGCTGAATTGGTTTCCCCTGCACCGATCCCTTTGCCGCCATCCCTGCGCGACCCGAAGGATTTGATCGTGTTGGCAGCGGCGGTGGCGGCGCGAGCAGACGCCATCGTGACTGGCGACGATGACCTGCTCTCGATGAAATCGTTTGCAGGCATCCCGATCATGAAAGCCCGGGAGGCACTGGAAAAACTGGGACTGCCAGCAGAGTGATTCATGCTTTGTGTTTCGCGAGGAGTTCGGTGATGTTCCTCATGATTTCCGCGATCCGCTGCTCTTTCTTCAGAAGTTCGGCAGCGAGTTGGCGGAGAGTCATCATAAAAAAAGGCTAAAGGTTGAATGCTGAATGCTAAAGTGGTTTTTAGATTTCCAATCCATTTTGTTTCAGCCTTTAGCTTTCAGCCTTCAGCCTTTCCAGTTGGTGTCGCGCGCGGATTTCAGGAGCGTCCCGAGGGATTGGGCGGTGGTGGGTTTGGTAACAGGTGTTGACATCAATAATTCCAAAACTTCTAAACGAGTTGAGTTGGGTTAAACCTCTGCGAGGGTTTTCATGTCAGTGAACCAACTGAGAACATGGCCATCTGGGTCAACCTGATCCAAACGACCCTTTGTCATCAACACAGCGGCATGTTCGTTGAGATTACGCTTCACGTTTGAAATCTTCTTCTCTTTCACATCCTCGGCGAGCGCTGCCCATGCCGTGGGACTCCCGGTTGCTGCGTGAACCATCTCTGCGATCTTGGCTGGAACGTCATCGAACTCCGCGAAGTTGGCAACCAAGCCGAGAGCGATGTTACACACACTGGCGTAGGCTTCGTTGATCGCCTCGAAATGCAGGTAGTTCTCCATTTCTTTTTTGCCCGTGATGACTGCCTTGCATCTAGCACGCGCGTTAATCGCGTCCGCTTCCGCCTGATACTTCGCGGCTGTCGGCGGAGGCTCGTCCCTATCGAAAAGATGGAATTCAGGTCTGGACAGAGGCTCAAGGCGCGAGGTCCAAAGTGCCAAGGACGAGCCCCCGAGAGGGAAGAAAATCAGCTCCGAATCAAGCTCCATCTTCTCCAAGTCAAACACGTCACAGCCCGCTTGCCGAAGCACCCTTGCCATGTTCTTGAGGAAAGCAATGTCGTGTCGCCCTTCGACTCCGATGAATAACTTGATGGCGTTATCCGGGAGGACGCCGAGCGATTTGGCGAACAGCGCATTCGTTTCGCCACCGCCTTGAAGAACTTCTCGTGTCTTATCCGGTTTAAGGTGGATGTATCGCAAATATGTGTCCGGTAGCGTTCGGGCGAGCATAGGAGTATGCGTCGTGAGGATGACTTGGCTGTCCGTGGCTAAGTCCAGGAGTGCGCTGACGAGCAGCCGCTGATTGTGCGGGTGTTGACTTGTTTCTGGTTCTTCGATGGCGTAGATCACTGGCGCATCGTTCTTCTCACGCGCCTGTTGCTCCGCTTTTGCGCGGAAGAAATTGAGCAGAACTAGGCGCTTCACACCGCTACCACGCTTGTTAATGGGAATGTCTTCGTCACCAGTGATGCTCACATTGAAAAGCGTCTCCCACTTCTTCAGCGTAATCTGTGGATTCAACTGTTGCGCAAGTGACTCGTCCATCTCCTTTAGCTTTTCGAGCGTCGCCTTCGCAATCCGTCGAACCTCAGTTTCGACATGGCTTGCGATGGCGTTCAGTTCCACTTCTCTTTGCTTGATTGCTTCCTTGACCGCAGTTTTGAGCGGATCTTGCGCTTCTGGATCTTGGTCTGTGCTTGCACGATCCGATTTGAAAAGCGCAAGCAATGGAACGTATGCCTTGATTCTGTCCCACGGCTTGTTTGTTTTGTCTTCATTGAGCGGAACAAACACCGTCTTTAGTTTCAGGTCGCCGACTGATTCACGAATGCGTTGCCTCAACTGTGCATTTACCTTGGGGTCAACGCCGCTCAAATTGACTTTCAATTTCTCAGCCCGCTTCTTCAGCTCTGGGTTTTTTAACTGGACCAGGTCGGCAACGTCGTCAGCGGTGGGGTGAAGGGCGAAAGCCGTAACGCTGGTGCATTTAGGTGTTGCGAGGTGGCCGCTGAAGGTCTTGTGAATTTCAAGTCGACCGTCCGCGTTAAGGAGATATTCGGCCTGGAATGATGTTGGGTTGTCTTCGTCAATGATTACGCTGAGAGGCAGTCCAGTGAACTCGCAAATTATTGTGAGGTCTTTTCCCTCACCGTCTTTGGTCGCGTCATGCTTGTCTGGCGCGCCTTCATTCAAAAAGATGTCGAGCGCGTCCATCACTGAGGACTTACCAACATCGTTCTTGCCGACGAAGGCTGTCATGTCATCGAAATCAAATCTAAATTCCTTCTTATAGCAGCGGAAGTTTCTGATTCGTAGGCGGGCGAGTTTCATGGAGATTTGTCACGCCGAATACAGCAGCTTTTGCAGTTGGTTGACGGCGTTGCTGTGCATCGTAGGAAAATGCTGAAGGCGGAATGCTAAAGGCTGGAATTGTTTCTGAGGGCGCGGTTTCATTTTCTATTAGCGTTTAGTGGGGCAAGGCTACTGACGAGCCGGCTCGCGGGGACGCTCGCCCCACCAACTGCCGGCGTGCTGCGGCTCACAGAGCCGCGCTCCATTCCGGCGTCCGGCCTGTTCTCCGTCCTTTTGGGCGTGATGAAGGTTCTGCAAGTATCGGCTCCAGCGATCATGGGTCACTGTCAGCCAGCCTACTCGTCGTTTGGAAAAAATGAAGGAGTTTATTTCGGCAACGGCAGGTATTTTGCGAAGAATTGATCCATGAAATACTCGCAACGGTGATGGACGATCTCGGCGGCGTCCATCGTGTGCGGCCAGCCTTCCAATCGGTCATAAACCACCGGGATGCCCAATGCCTTCAACCGCGACGCGAGCCGGTCGGATTGTTCGATGGGCACAACATCGTCGATGGTGCCGTGGAGAATGAGCGTGGGCGGATCGTCTTTGGTCAGGTAGTTCATCGGCGAGAGGCGCAGATAAAGGCCGGGCGCTTCGTCGTAGGTTTTGTCGCCGAGAAACTTTTTCACAACTCCGGCTTTACGGGCGAAGTCGGTGGTCAAATCGTACGGGCCGTAAAAGTCCACGACGGCCTGCACGCGGCTGCTGACTTTCGGATTGCCGCCGTTGCCTTCCAGATCGGGAACATCGGAAGAATAACCAACCATCATTGACAAATGTCCACCGGCCGAACCGCCAATCGCGGCGATGTGGTCGGGATCGACGTGAAACTTGGCGGCATTGGCGCGCAGCCAGCGGACGGCGCATTTGGCATCCTCCACGGCGGCGGGAAACGGCGCTTCACCGGAGAAACGATACGAGATGGTCATCGCCACGTAACCTTTTTGGGCGTACTCTACCGTGTAGGGTTTGTAAACGTCGCGGGAACCACCCGACCATCCTCCGCCGTGAATGAAAATCAGTCCCGGCACCGGTTTCGATATTTTTTCGGGCGCATAAAGGTCCAGGAGCAGCGCGCGTTCGCCGACTTTGCCATATTCGATGTTCTTCTGCTCGATCACACCGGGGGGCATTTCCTTGGGCGCTTTGACGAGTTTGATGTCGCCGGAGGCAATGGCGGCCATCACCTCGGAGGGAGTTTTGTAACCGGGCGCGGGCGGCGGCGTGTTCTCATCGCCAATGGAGGTGAAAGCGGGGAGCAACGACGCTGACAATGAGATGAAGACACTCAATGCGCGATTTGCGGAATTCATTTTCATCATATTCACTGAAGCAGAGGCTGAACGGCAGGACGCTCCAATTGGGCGAGCGATAAAGTAGAGCAGGGGACATCCTGGGAGCTGGATTGAATCTGCACGTGGTGCGCGCCCATTCTTTGAAGGCGTTCGCTGACGACGCGATGGGCGAGTTCGGGCCGATTGCAGTCGCGGCTGAGGTGGCCGAGATACAAGTGCCGCAGTTCAGCGGACACAATCTGTTCGGCGGCGTCGGCAGCACCATCGTTGGAAAGATGGCCGTGCCGGCTCAGGATGCGTTGTTTGAGACTCCAAGGACGGCGCGTGTCATCGTGCAGCATTTTCACATCGTGATTGGCTTCGAGCAGGAGAACATTGGCGGAGCGGACGCGTTCTATGACGAGTTTGGTGGTGTGACCGAGGTCCGTAAGAAAACCAATGTTGCCCGCCGGAGTGCGCAACAGAAATCCAACGGGATCGGAGGCATCGTGTGGCACGGTGAACGTGTCCACGGTGATATCGCCGACCTCGAAGCTCGCACCGGTGCTGAACACACAACATTCAAATCGCATTTGAAGCTGGAACTCGATGGCCTCCTTGGTGAGCCGGTTGCAGTAGATCGGGACATTCAATTTTGCCCCGAGGCCGGTAAGTCCCTGGATGTGATCGGAATGTTCGTGGGTGATCAAGATGCCGGTCAAACTTTCCGGCGCGCGGCCGATGCTGGCGAGGCGCTGGCGAATCTGGCGGCCACTGAATCCGGCGTCGATGAGGATGCGGGCATCCGGTGTTTCCAGGTAGGCACAGTTACCGCCGGAACCGCTGCCGAGAATCGTCAAGTGAACAGCCACGATGCGACGTTAGTACGGCTGGCGTAGCGGGGCAATATTTTTCCTTAAGGATTTGGCGATGTTGAACTGGAACTTCTGAAAAGCACAGGTGCGCATTTCGATACTGCCTCCGAAACTGAAACGGAGCGCGTCTGTGTCGTCCTCGACCAGCCGCAGCACGTCGAAGTGCCCAGAGGCATTCGGTTCATACGAGCGGCCACTGATTGCGAAACGGCTGCGGCTGGTCTTCGACACAGCCGCGCTCCGGGTGCGGTGCCAAGGATTCGCCCAAAGCAAACGAGGTGCCGCTTTCTGGCTTGTCAAAAGCTTGGCCATGCTTAAAGTCAGCCGCATGGCACAAGGCTTACACCTAGCCCAGAGAATGACGCAGTCGCAGGTGCTGGCACCGCAGATGTTGCAGTCGCTGGCCCTGTTGCAGGCGCAAACGCTGGAGTTGAAGGCGTTGGTGGAGCAGGAACTGCAACAGAACCCGGTGTTGGAGGAAGTGCCCCCGGCCGAACTGGAACAACAGGAGAAAGTCACTCAGGAAGGCAACGAACAAATCGATCAGGTCGATCCCACCGAGCCGCCGGAGGACGTCAATTTTGATCCCGCCACGGAAAAACCGAATGACGAACCGGTGGATGACTTTCAAGCCGAGTTCGAGAAGCTGGTCCAACTCGATCAGGAATGGCGCGACAATCTTTCCGACACCAACTTCCGCGTACGGTCCACCGCCGATGACGAGGAGAAGCGCCAGTTCATGTTTGATTCGCTCGTCGCCAATGCTTCGCTGCAGGAAGCGCTGCTGGAACAGGTCCGGTTGTCGAACATTCCCGAGGACCAGCGCCCCATCGCCGACATGCTCATTGGCAACATTGATGACCACGGTTATCTCAAGGCCACGGTTGAAGAACTGGCACAAACCACCAGCCTGCCACCGGAAAAAATCCTGGAAGTGTTGAAGGTCGTGCAGTCCTTTGATCCGCCGGGGGTCGGAGCGCGGGATTTGCAGGAATGTTTGCTGTTGCAATTGGAGCGTGCCGGGCAGACGGCGACGTTGGAATACCAGATCATCAGCAAATACATGGACGCGCTGGGCAAACGGCGCATCCCGGAAATCGCCCGCGGCCTGGGCATTGAAGTGGACGAGGTGCAGGAAGCGTTGGAACGGATTGCGTGCCTGGAACCGCGACCGGGCCGGGTCTATCTCTCGGACAACAACCAATACATCAGCCCGGAAATCTTCGTTCAAAAAGTTGGCGATGAGTTCGTGGTGACAAACAACAATGAACAGATTCCTCATTTGCGAATCAGCAATGCTTACAAGGACCTGATGGCCGCGGGCAACAACGCGCCGGAAGTCCGCAGTTATATCCGGGAAAAAATCCGCGCGGGAAAGTTCCTGATCAAAAGTCTGCACCAGCGGCAGATGACGATCTTGAACATTGCCAAACAGATCGTGGAACGGCAGCGCGAATTCATGGAAAAAGGCGTGGCATTTCTCAAGCCCCTCACCATGCAACCGGTGGCCGAGGCCGTGGGCGTTCACGAAACCACGGTGAGCCGGGCTGTTTCCGGCAAATACATGCAAACGCCGCAGGGCGTTTTTGAGATGAAATATTTTTTCACCGGCGGCATTCAGACGTCCGACGGCGTGGGCGTTTCCAATACCACGGTCAAGGACATGGTGGCGGAGATGTTTCGCAACGAGAACCCGGCCAAACCACTGTCGGACCAGGAGATTGTCAAGATGCTGGCCGACAAGGGAATTGTCATGGCGCGACGCACGGTGGCCAAGTATCGCTCCGAGTTGAACATCCTGCCGTCAAACCTGCGCAAGGTTTACTGATTTCGTTTTGTTCCTCTGGCAGAGCCTTATTTCTTCTTGAACTCAGCTTTGGTGGCGGCTTGCAGTTCGTCGAGTTCCTCTTTGAAGGACGCTTTGGTTTCTGTCGTCATGCGGTCGATAAACAGGATGCCGTGCAGATGATCGGTCTCGTGTTGCACAGCGCGGGCGAGCAGGCCACCGCAACGGAATTCCAGCCGTTCACCTTTTTCATTCAGCGCGATCACATCCACGGATTCCGGGCGCGTGATGTCGGCAAAAATTTCCGGAAAGCTCAGACACCCTTCCGGCCCGGCGAGCGGTTTGCCCACGGCCTTGACCTCCGGATTGATCAATACCAGTGGCATGAAAGCGTTGACGTCGGCAAGCCGCCCGTTCAATTCGAGAGTGGACGGACGATCCGTCACGTTGCGCAAGTCGAGCACCGTCAGTTGCAGCGCGTGGCCGACCTGTTGCGCGGCCAGACCGATGCCGCGGTTGGTGTTCATGGTTTCAAACATGTCCGCGATCAGTTGTTTGATGGCGGGCGTGATGGTCTCAATGCGCGCTCCTTTCTTGCGAAGCGTCGGATGGCCATATTTAAGAACGGGCAGGTTCATCTAACACGAAAGTATCACGAGCGATTTTCTGAAGTGAAGCAAGCTAATCTGCCGGCCAGCGACACAACAACGAGGCCACGTCCCCGATGGTCGGGCTTTGGCCGGTGCGCACGTAATGTCCGCTGGTGGCGACACCCGTCAACAAGCAGAGATCGTTTTCAAAGCCAAGCAGCTTGCCGAGGCAAAAACCGGAATTAAAATGGTCTCCTGCGCCGGTCGTG
Source organism: Verrucomicrobiota bacterium (assembly GCA_016200005.1). Classification (NCBI taxonomy): domain Bacteria; kingdom Pseudomonadati; phylum Verrucomicrobiota; species Verrucomicrobiota bacterium. The sequence goes on from JACQFP010000020.1 coordinate 140,213, forward strand.
ATCAACGGTTCGCCGAGATACGGCCCGTCCACCCGCTGGACGTTTCCCTCGCTGACTGCCAGCGCAAAGGAGACTGGATGCACAACCAAGGTGTTGACGGGCACCCGCCGATGGATTTCCAGCGCGGTTGCCGAAAGTCCTTCGGCTGATCGGTCGTGTGTCGAAAGTCCCAGCACCGCGCCGATTTCGCCCGCTTCCTTTTCATTGAGACCCAACAACACATCAAAATGTTTTTCAAAGGCGACAATCAATTCCAGCGCACGCCGGATGTCTTCGGGGTTGCGCTTTTCCGGGTCCGCCAGGTCGATAAACATCCTGCGCCGCGAACCGTTCAATCCCGGACAAACCTCCTTGAGCAACGCCGCCCAGACATCGCTCATGTAGGGCAGCATCGTCCAGTTGACGAAGCCGATGAGATCGGCCTGGCTGAGTTGAGCGGCCAGTTTGTCGCGACCGAACCGCGTTTCAATGTTCGGCCAGTTGACCTCTTTCAACGGCGTGTGTTTGCCGAGCATGATTTTGCCGTCTGCAAATTCCAGCGCATCGGTGTGGCCCGGCTCGGCGATGCTGTGGACTTCGGCGCGCCGCGCAAATTCGGCGAACACGGGATGGAGATTCGGATAACCCAGCGTGCCGAGGTAAGTCACCTGGAGTCCGAAGCGGGCGAGCGCGTCGGCCATGATGGGGCCGTTGCCGCCGAGTTTGGTGCGTTGGTTGACCAATTCGATGTTGGTGCTCTGTCCGGCCGCGGCGGCCAGCCGTTGCGACAACCGGGCGATGGTGGGCAGACGTTGGAAGGATTCGGCGCTGTCGCGTTTATCCACGACGTGCACGATTTCATCGACAAAGCCATCCAGACCGATAAACGCCTTCAGTTCGCGGGCGCGCGGGCTGGCGGCGCGGAGTTGATGTGCGCATTGTTCGCGGAGGTCCGTCGGTTGCATGAATTGATTGGGTTGGGTAAAGTTCGTTTGTGCGGGTCGGTGCGCAAATCCTCAGTCGGTTGTCACCCCGACAATTTGCAAAATGCGCTCCAGATCGTCGTCGTTGAAGAAGGATACTTCCAGCGCGCCTTTGCCGTGGTGATACTTTAAGTGAACCTTGGTACCAAACCGTTCCCGCAACCGGCCTTCCAGATCCGCCAGATGAGAATCACGCGTGAGCGGAATACTGAGCGAGGTTTTTCGGTTCGCGCCCGCTTCCCGGGCTTGCAGCCGGGCCACGAGTTCTTCCGTTTGGCGAACGTTCAAGCCATCTTTGATGACACGTTCCGCCGCGAGTTTCTGCTGCTTTTCGGTGGCCAGACCGAGGATGACCTTGGCGTGGCCGACGGAAATGCGGCCTTCGCGCATCTCCTTCTGGACGCCCTCGGGCAATTTCAACAGGCGCAGGGCATTGGCGACGACGGCGCGACTCTTGCCAACCTTGGTGGCGACGTCGTCCTGCCGAAGCTGAAATTGTTCGACGAGTTGAGCGTAGCCGAGCGCTTCCTCGATGGGATTGAGATTCTCGCGCTGCAGGTTTTCGATCAGCGCCAGCTCGAGCACGGCGGCGTCATCCGCGGTCCGCACAATGACGGGCACCTCGGCCAGCCCCAGCAACTGCGCCGCCCGCCAACGACGTTCGCCGGCGATCAATTCCAGATGTTCGCCGACCTCCCGCACGATGAGCGGCTGAACGATGCCCTGTTCCTTGATCGAATCCGCCAGCTCGCGGAGCGTGTCCACGGAAAAATCCTTGCGCGGTTGAAACGGGCAGGGGCGGATACGGTCGAGGCCGACCCGTTGCACCTGTTCAGTTGTTTCGATGGTGGCGGACGCCGGCGGCGGCGGCGTTACGACGGAGGAAGTCCCGCCCAACAGCGCGCCGAGGCCGCGGCCCAAAGCTGTTTTTGCCATGACGCGAGAGTGTCGCAGGGTGGGGGAGTTGTCAACGCGAAGCCGCAAGCCAAATGTGAAGGCGGCGTAATCCGCTTTCCGTTTCACGGTTCGCGATTTACGCTGACCTGGTGAGCAAGAAGAGCGGAAAAATCGCGGCGTTGATTGAAGATTGTCGCGGACGCGATCTGGACGCGCACTACCTGGGATATTTCGAATGTTTCAATCGCCAGCTCTTTTATGAGGCGCACGATGTTCTGGAAGGACTTTGGCTGGCCGACAAGCAGGGGCCGAATCATTCGTTCTACAAGGGGTTGATCCAACTGGCCGGGGCTTTTGTGCATTTGCAGAAAGATCGCCTGCGTCCGGCGGCGGCCTTGTTCAAACTGGCCCGGGCAAATCTCTTGAAATATCCTCCGGTTCACCAGCGGCTTGAAGTCGTCCCAGTGCTTGCCTGGATCGAGCAATGGCTTGGCGAATTGGAGTCCAACCATTTTACTGTCAACCCACTCACGCCGGACAATGTTCCGATGCTCCATCTCCTGCCCGAAGCGGATGGCCGCTGATTTGTTGTAGCTTTCCGCAGCCGTAGAAAATTTCCTCGGAGTTACGGCGCAGCCGCTGGCGCAAGGGAGCGCGGAATTTATTCTGCCTCGATGTGGTTCAGCGCACGGAGCATGGACTCGTGGGAAAGGCTGAAGTCCAAATGCCAAAGTCATTTTCAGCATTCAGCATTTAGACTTCAGCCTTTCTTGGTCGTCCGACGTTTCTGTGACGCTCATGGCTTCGTTGCCAGCGAGGCGCAGATCAGTTCATGGCAGTTTCGAGCGAAGACGTGCCGGTTGGCAAAAGCCAGCGGGGCAAAGACTATCTTTCGATCACCAAATTGGTAATCGGGTTCGATCAGTTGGACGCGGCTCTGTTCATAATAACCCGCCGCATCCAGCCGCGCTCGGATCAGGTTGCCCTGGTCGGTGAAGATCAGCACCGAATCACCGTTGGGCGTCAAATGAATCGTCGCGGCATTGGCGAGTCCGGTCACCTTGTCGGTTTCCCAGACTTGTTTGCCGGTGCGCGCTTCCAGACAAACCAGGCGACCACCCATTTTCCCGGCAAACACATGCTCGCCCAGGATCAACGGCATGCACGTGTGGCTCAGGACGCGGAGCGACAACGCTTTCGTCTCCGGCCAAAGCACCGACGCAGCCGGTTTGTTGCGACCAAGTCGGAACATCAACCCGCTAACCAGCAACATTTCGCCGCGATGCACCGGAGTCGCCACCGCGTAATCTTCGCGAGTAATGAGTTCCTCTCGCCACCAAGTTTTGCCCGTTGCCGGATTTAACGATGTCACGGCTTTGGGCGTCCAGACAATCAACTGTCTTTTCCCGCCGGCGCTGATGACGATGGGCGAACTAAAAGCGTGTGGTGGGTCATTGAGCGCGCGCCAGACTTCCTTGCCCGTCCGTTTGTCGAAGGCAACGACGCACGCGCTCGGCTTGCCACAGATGAGAACAACCAGAAGACCGCCTTCAATCAAAGGACAGGAGGTCATTTCTGGAGACTCCTCCAAACGGTAGGTCTGCGTGAGTATCTTTTTCCAGATCAGCCTGCCCGTGCGCGCATCGAGACACAACAGATCGCCCGTCGCTCCCAGAGTGAACAGGCGACCGCCTTCGACGATGGGTGTCGGACACGGCCCGGAAGGGCTGCCCTGTTTCTGTTGTTCGAAGGCTCGTTCAACATAATGGACTTCATTGGAGGAAATCCAGAGCGGTTTCCCACTCCGCTCATCAAAGCAGTGAACGCGCTCCCATGACTTGGGCTTCTCCAATCTGGAGTCTGTGACATAGACACGACCCTTGGCCACGACTGGTGAGGAGAATCCCGCACCAATCGGCGCGCGCCAGCGAACCTTCAATCCTTCAGCCGGGAAAGTTTGCAGAATGCCGGTTTCGTTCCAGACGCTGTCGCGGTTGGACCCGCGGAACTGCGGCCAATCCTCCGCCCGCGCTGTAAGGGACAACAGCAAGGCAAGCGCAACAGGCAATCGATTCAGAGCGCTGAGCCTGGACCCGGGGGAAAGGCTCAAGTCCGAAGGCCGCAGGCTAAAGGCCATCTTTCGAGCGCTTGTTGATTGTCGTAAGAATGGCAGTGAGTTCAAGGCTTTGGATGAGTAAGGACCCGAATCGCAAAGGTCTTTGTTCTCGGTTTCAAATCTTTCGGTCGTTCACTCATGGCCGAAAGGCTAAACGCTCAAGGCTAAACGCTAAAGTCATTTTCAGCATTCAGCATTCAGCATTTAGACTTCAGCCTTTCCTGCCACTTCGTGTGACCCTCACGGCCTCGCTGCCAGGGAGGCGCAGATCAGTTCCTCGTCGTTGCGGGCAAAGACGCAGCGATTCACATAAACCGGCGGAACCCACGCAAGCCTTCGCGTCCCCAAAACTGAAGTTGGTTTGAGCAGATGCACACGGCTGATCTCGCGGTAAGCGTCAGGCGCGAGGCGCGCTAAGATCAAGTTCCCTTCGTCTGTGAAAAGGAACGTGGCACCACCGTTGGGCGTCAGGTGGATGCTGGCGCCGAATTTCAGCTCGGTCACGTTGGTCGTCCCCCATAGCTGTTTGCCGGTCCCCGCCTCCAGACAGACCAGTTCCCCGCTAGATTTCGCCGAATACACGTAGTCGCCCTGCAACATTGGCGTCGAGGTGTTGCTCAAGAGTCGTTTGGAGGGAGCCATCGTGTCTGGCCAGAGCACCTTGGCCGCGGGTCGGTTGGTGTCCAATTCAAACATCAAACCGGAAATCAGCAGCCGGTTTTTCTGAACGACCGGCGTGGGGATTGAATCGTTGCTGCTCGTCACCATCATTTCCCGCCAGTAAGTTTCGCCGGTGGCGGGATTCAAGGAAGTTACGGACGTGTCGGTCCAGACAATCAACTGCCGTTTGCCGCCAGCCACGATGATCAAGGGTGAACTATTGGACAATGGGTTATCCAACGCTTTCCAAACCTCCTTCCCCGTCCGCTTGTCGAGCGCGATGACACAGCCGCCCGGCTTGGCGCCGGCGAACAAGATCAAAAGATTCCCTTCAATCAACGGTGACCCACGGACACTCAGTATTCCGACTTCGTATTTCTGGTCCAGATGTGTTTCCCAAATTACTTTGCCGCTCCGCGCGTCCAGACAATCCACCTGACCGCTTCGGCCAGACCAGTAAACCTTTCCGGCTTCGACGATCGGTGTCGCGGCCGGACCGCCGCCTTGTTCAGGGACGAAGGCAAAATCCGGATAAACTAATTCGTACTCACGGCTCCAGATCAACTTGCCGGTCGATTCCTTAAAGCACTGGATGCGCTCCCAAGCTCTTGGCTTCACCAACCGCATGTCGGTCAGGTAAACCCGGTCAGCAACTACCACCGGACTTGTCCAACCTGGCCCCACCGGCGTTCGCCAGCGAAACTTCAATCCCTCAGCCGGGAAAGTCCTGAGAATACCGGTCTCGTTCCAGACGCCATCACGGTTCGGTCCGCGCCACTGTGGCCAATCCGCTGCCTGCACCTCCGCCGTCGTCACCGGCAGGAGCAAAGCCAACAAAGTTGCCAATCCAATTCGGGAGAGAATCAACGAATGAGAGTAGGCGAATCGAGCCCCTGAACCCACCCCCAGCCCCTCCAAAGAGGGGAGCAGCGCACAGTGGATTGTTCCCCTCTTGGGAGGGGTCAGGGATGGGTGGGTCGGTGGGAGGTTCATGGCAAAATCATCGACACGTTCCTGATGCGCGAGGTCATATTCTTTTCAACCCGAACTCCGATGTTGCGGGGAGCACGCCCGCCCCGGGCGTAGCGGGACGCGCCCTCGCGTCCCGCATTCGACGCGCAGGGACTCGCAACCGTCTTGGAAATTTCCATGCGCCCGATGTTTTCCGCGAGGGCGCGGAAAACAGCACCCGTGGCGGGTGCGCTCCCTTTTCGATTTCAGAGTGCGAGTTCAACCAATCAATCCTCCCCAATGCAATAAAGGTGCGCGTCGGTGCGGAGAAATATCTGACCGTCGGAGATGGCCGGCGTGGCATTGCTCAATTCGCCCAGATCATTCATCGCCAGGACCTCCAGCTTCTGCGGGTCGGGGCGAAAGACAGTGGTGACACCTTTTCGGCTCGTGACATACAACCGCCCGGCGGCCATCACGACCGAACCCCAGCTTTCTCCGCCTTCGAGCCGCTCGATCCACCGAACTTTTCCCGTCGCGCATTCCATGCACTGCGCCGTCCCCGGTCCGGCGTTGACGAGGAAGACGTTTCCACCCACGACCACGCCGGAGCCAACGCGTTGAGTCTGTTTCTCCAGCCACAGCCGGTTGGAAGCAGTCACGTCGCCAACGCCGCCCAGCTTGAAACCAAACGTCGGTCCGTTGACCCATCCCGAAAATGCGACGCCGATTTCGCCGGACACCACCGGCGAAGGATAGACCAGATCAGCCAATGCTTCCGCCAATCCCTCGCAAAACCACAAGCGCCTGCCGGTCTTCGGATCGCAGGCGACCAACTGCGTGAGCATGCTGCATAGGATCTGGTCCTTGCCGCCGACCTTGGCGACGATGGGCGTACACCACGAGCCCCAATTTCCTTTGAGGAGGGTTTTCGGACCGCCAGGCTCGTCGAATTTCCAGAGCAGTTTGCCGGTCTTCAGGTCAAGCGCAGCCAGAAAGGCCCGCTCGCCCGGACCGAAGTTCAAGATGATCTTCCCGCGATGGAGAATCGGCGAGGAGCCGTAGCCCCATTCATTGCGCACTTCACCGAGATCCGTTTTCCAAAGTTCTTTGCCGTCGAAGTTGTAGCAAAAGACACCGGCCGAACCGTGCCAGACCACGACGCGCGCGCCGTCGGCTACGGGAGTTGATCCGCAGTAGGGATTCGATTGGTGCGTGGGTTCAACTGTGGGAAACTCGACCGTCCGCACCCAAAGTTCCTTGCCCGCCCGGCGGTCGAAGCAGTAAAGGTTTCGCTTCTTTCCCGCGTCTTCCGCACAGGTGATGAAGACGCGCCCATGCGAAACGATGGGGCTGCTGTTACCCGGACCCGGAAGAGTCACCTTCCAGCGGACGTTATTCGTCGGTCCCCAATGGAGCGGGGCCTTGTCCTCCTGAGCGACACCGTTCCCGAAAGGCCCGCGGAACTGCGGCCAATCCCCTGCCCTCGCCGTCAGGGACAACAGCAAGGCAAGCACAACCAGCGTACGGAGAGATTTGGTGGGGGTTGGTTGAGCTATCTTAAACATGCATTTGTTTTAATGAAATGGAAGGATGCTAATGAACACGTCAAATTTCGCCTTCGCCTGCTTTGCTTGCTCGAGAGAGCCGCCAAAGAGACCCGCTTTGAGAGGTCCCCAGTTTGAGCCTTGAGCTTCAATCTCCGCTTGGATTGTATTTGTGGCGCGGTCTCCTCCGAAACGCTGTCCTCGCCACGCGAAGCGACCGACCGGCCCCCACCACCCGTTTTGAACTTCCCGACGGTTCTTGTCCGCATGTATGAGTCCGAAGAGATATTCAAATCGATCAAACGCCGTTTGGTATTCCTCCTCACCGGGGAGATATTCTCGAAGCGGCAGACGGAGTTTTGAAAAAAGATAGTCGCTGATCGGAGTGTAATGCTTATCCAAAGCAGGAAGCAGGTGGCCGACCTCGTTTTCCATTACGCGAATCGGGTAAACGACTGAACAAATGGAATCTTTTTCCTCTCGGTCATTTCTTACTTTTGCCCGCGTCGCGATAGAGGCAAAGTTTTGATAATTCCCTGCCGCTATCGCAGCGATTCCACTGCCATAGAGAAGCAAAAGCGCTGGGTACCGCCGCAGGCTCAGTAAATACGTCAACCCGCTTTCGCTTTTCGCTGAATTGGCGATTCGTTCGAGGCAATCCATCCAGATTTTTGCGTGCGCTTCATCTCCCCAATAGCAACCGGTGATCACAATCGCGAGTAGCGTTTCGCACAAGCCTTCATAAAGGATTAGTCGCTTGTTAAGTTCATCTGCCGGTGGCAGCCGAGTTTCGGCGGAGAATGTTGGCGCGTTTACTTCGGCGATCGTCTTCTCGGTTTCGTCAACCACCAAGTCACGAAGGCGAATCTTCGCGGCTGGGTCCACAAGGTAACGCTTTACCGCCGCCACAGCCATCTTGGCTGAAAGCGGATGAGGTGCAGCCATGTCTCCGAGTGCGCGCACTTTCACCCACAAACCCTCAAAGAATTGATTGCCGTCGCGAACCTGAATCACCTGTGCTTTCCGATGATCCACAAGGCGTTTCGCTTGGCCAGCGAGCGGAGAGCGCGTCGCCCAGTAAGTTGTGAATCGGCGGGAAGGGCAGCGTTCGATTGCCGCACGGAGCGCGATATCCCAATCGGCTGACCACCCGCAAACGATCAAGCCGTATTCGTCCACGACACGATCCAGCAAGCTGCTCAAGGCTGGATCGTAGGTGGCGAGTTCGGATTCGGTATTCTTGATGCGAGTATCGAGGTAGTCACCGTGAAGCTTGATCAACGTAGCGCCCGAATGGGTCAGGGGGAGAGCACCCGCGACCTGGTCTGGCGTGCTGATGACACTTGGGGCAACCCCGACCTCCTCCAACGCTTTTTCAATCAAGCGATCAAAATTCGTCGTGATGATCACACGCGCATATCCTGTTGCGACAAGTTGAGCGATGGCTTTGTGTCCGGAGCTTGGAGATTTTAGGCCTTGCGCTCGCTCTTCTTCATTCGGTTCGAAATAGCTCCGGAGCAACTGCTGCCGCTCTGTGGGAGTCTTCGCGATCACATCGAGAAGCTTGCCGTAGTCGGGATCAGTTGCGTGTTCCTGCTTAAACCAAGCGGCTGGGTCAGGCTCGCAGTCTTCTCCCTCTAACTTTGCAACCTTCCGAATGAGGTCGAGGACTACCTCCCAACCGGTGGGAATTTCTGATGCGCGTGAGATGCCTGATCCAAGTAAGAGAGCGTAGGCGCCTTTGTTTGAATAAACCGAAAAAGCAAGGGAAACCATCGGATCAATCATTCGTAATCCTCCTTGTCAAGATCGCCTCTCAGTAGCGCCACGAGGAATTGGGTGTTACCGCGCCAAAGATTGATCACTCGTGCCATTAAAGGAGATTACCTTGACCTCGCTCCGGCAAACAAGGTGAAGTTGTCGGCGCTGTCCCCGACGACCTAGGAAGTTTCCTCAACTACGGAGAGAGTTTCTCCCCCCGGTTCGATTAATCCCGGCAGCGTGCCGAAGTCGCGCTCGCGGTTGGGATCGGCGGTCTTGCAGGTGGCGGGGATGCTGCTTTGCAGAAACACGATCAGGTCGGCCATCTCCTGTCACCCGAGCAACGACACCCCGCCGCTGATCTATCCCTGCCACTTCAATGGTGGCTTTGTGCATTGGCCGAAGGAGAAGGCGCGCAATCCAAACGCCATCGTGAGCAACGAGTGGACGCGCGCGTTGCGAAGTCCTAAAAGCAAATGCTCCAAGTTGGATAGATGCCCTTCGCTCGGGCGAAGATTTCGGCTAAACTCAATTCGATGTATTTGCCATTTCCTGTGTTCACCAGGGCGAACTTAAACTGCTTCCGCAGGCTTTGGGCAACGAGCACCTCTGCACCGGTGAGTGCAAAGAAGTATTTGGAGAAGTCCGAGGCCAGTTTTTTCTTGGTGGATTTGATTTCGTAAATCGTAATCCTCTCAAGATTACGCTCGACGTCGGCTAGGTCGTTCAAATCCACCCGGCCAGCCAATTTGACGACATCGAATGCCCTGCCATAGACAACTTTTCCCTTCTTGGCAAAGGCGACGAGAAGATTCTGCTTTTGCTTTCCAGTGGGAATCGAAAACCCAACCTTCTTTGCAGCGAGAATCTCTGCGGCTTTCTTCGCCGTTTTCTGGCTGGACTGAAACTCAAGTGCCACTTCGCCTTTCATGGTTTCAGTCACCTTTTGCTCGCCGGGCTTTCGCCAACTTACCAGAATAAGCAGCCGCGAAGTCTTCTATCCTCATCCCGAGCGCTTCGCAAACGAGGACGGTTTCTACGAAGTCAAGGCGGCGCTCCCCGCTCTCGTATTTGCTTACGTAGCTCTGCGGCAAACCCAGACTTGCCGCCACATCCGCCTGAGTCAGATTCTTTGCGACTCGCGTTTCCTTCAGGAATTCGCGGAAAATTTCGTCTGCCTGGGTGTATCTGGTCTTCGACACCCGACGATGATATGCGGCTTGCAATGGATAACCCAAAACAGGATATTGTCGGTCGCGAATGCTACACCAAATTACAACAGCAGACGTTCAACTTGCGCTCGATAGCTTTGTGGAGGCCGGCTTGATCCGTGCGTCTTCACCGCCTCAAGCAGCCAGCATAAAGCGGTTTGGAAAAAGGCAGCGGGCGCTCATCAAAACCGTCGTCGAGGAGTTCTGCCCATGCTTCGTGCCGGCTGGAACGGTCGTTTACATCGGCGATGCAGAAGATAAGTTTTTGCACTTGGATGCCGACTATATGAAAAAGCTCGGCGGCGTCATTCCGGCGCCGGCGAAGATGCCGGATGTGGTTGTCCATGACACAAAGCGAAATTGGTTGCTCTTAATTGAGGCCGTAACGAGCGCCGGGCCTGTCGACAGAAAACGCCGCAACGAGTTGAAAGATCTGTTCGCCGGCTGCAAAGCGGGATTGGTTTTCGTCACCGCGTTTTCGACGCGCGATGTCATGCGGAGTTTCTTGACACAGATTTCTTGGGAGACGGAAGTGTGGGTTGCCGAAGATCCGGAGCATTTAATTCACTTCAACGGGGAACGGTTCCTCGGTCCTTATCCCGATGTAATGCCGGAGGTCATCTGATGCTCCCAGTCTGGTTCACCGGCTGGTTGCTTCCCATCATGGGCCTCGTCGAACGCCGCTTTGCGGAACATCTGGCGCAGTCGAGCTGGTGTTACTTGGTTCCTGGACCGTGTTCAGGACCGCCTTTTTGTTCTGCGCGAACGGTTAGATCCACGTCCTGCAGTTTGTTGCCCAGTTTTAGCGAGGGAGTGCCGGGCGCGATGACCAGGATTTTCCCATGCACATCGCGAAGGCCAACTTGACTTTGCTCCTCTTCCAACCGCACGGCCGGCCGGCCGGTCGTATCATAGACCGCACAGTTTTCAAAATCGATCCCGCCGAAATGGCTGGCATTGGTCGGGTTACGCGAGTGAAGGAGAATCGGCACGCGCGGTCCGCCGTCGCCCAGGTAAGGCGAAATCCAAGGGTTTCGGAAGGAGCAATTGACGAAGCGAACGCGGGCGCGGTCCGGGGATTTGTCATAGATCCGCACGCATTCCTTGCCGGTGTTTTCGGTGACGCAATCAATAAACTCGATCAATCCCATCGGCCCGTTGTCGCGCACGTTGCCGATGGCAATGCCGGCCACTCCGTTGATGCCTTGCTTGGGACCGGGTTCGGGCGGCGTGCGCCGGGCGTCCGTCATCCGGATGAGGCAATGTTCAAATTTGATCGACACCGGTTGGGAATTAGTCGTGAGCGGCTTGAGATAGATCAAGACTTCGTTGCCGTTGTTATTCTCGAACACACAGTTGCGGATCACGCAGTTGACGAGCCGCTGGTTCTCGCTGTCCGGTTCCAGATCGATGCCCGCTTCCGGCGCGGTGCCCCACGTGTTGGCGAAGGTGCAGTTCTCGACCAGCAGATTGACGGCGCTGATAACGCTGAGGCCCTGGCGATGGTTGTCATAGGCGACACAGTTACGCAGCGTAATGTCCTCGCTCCAGCCGAGGTCGCCTCCGCCGTCCACGTAAACGCCATCTCCGCCGCTGCTTTCGATCCGCAAGCCTTCAACGAGCACGTGACGGCAGCCGCGCAACGCGAGTCCCATGCGCCACTCTGCCTTGGTGTAGGGCGGGTTTTGATAATCGCGCTTGTGCATCCGCAAGGTCGCGCCGTAACCGCGCAGGACGAGGTTCGACTGGCCGACGGCGCTGAACAAACTATCGCCCCCGCCACGGAACTCACCTTTCTTGGCGAGGACGGCAACGCCCGGTTCAAAGATGATCTCCTGTTGGCTGCACAGTTGCAGCGGACGCACGATCCAAGGCTCGCCCATGTAAGGGATGACGAGCGTCTTGGCGCCGGAGTTGAGGGCGGCTTGAAGAACCTCGGTCGAATCGTCCCGGTTGAAACCCCACCACGCGGCGTTGGCCGAGGTTCGTTTCCCGGTCGCAACTTCGCTTACGGCGACTGGATTGCGAACCGGTGGGTGATTCGTGACTGCGCCGAGAGTGGCGACGGTTTCCAGACCGGAGATCATCAGCAAGATCGTGATCGCACGCAGGGGCTTGAGCATGACCGACACTATGAGGCGCTCCTGCCTCACGCGCAAGCTGTGAGCGGCGGCACTTGCAATCGGGGATGGGCAGGAGGCAGAACTATTTCCAGCGCGATCCGATCGAGATCAGCCTATGACCCTCCGTCGTGTAATCAGGAACAATGAACTTGACGAACATTTCTACACCGGGGTAAAAAGCGTGCAATCCAGCTTATGAAAACCCGCGCTTTTTTCCCGGTGCTTTCCGTTGTCTTGGTCGCGAGTCTTTTACCGACGTTGCAGATGTCGTGTCACGCGGCAGGGATTCTTTATTACCCACGCACGGATGGCGCGGTCGTTGGTTTGAACGTCCCCGCCGGGACGCAGGCCATTCTCGTGCCCGCCTCGTCCTTCGCCGGGGCCAATCCCGGCGCAGGCCGCGAGACCGCGTTCGACCCGGAAACCCGCTTGCTTTGGTATACTGCCACGGACAACCAGATTCATTCGGTCCACGTGGATGTGCTGACAGCAGGGCCGGGTATCACGAACGTTCCGGGCGCCATTATCGGAGGCAGCCGGCATGTGTTTATCGACTATACGCGGCGAAAGCTGCTCGTACCGATTACCGATGGCTCGATTCAAATGTACGATCTCGCAAACCAGCAGACTAACGGCTCCATTCCGGCAACCTTTTTTACCGACGGGAATGTGGGGGCATTCCGTCACTTCGCCGCTGATCAGCGCGCCGGGACGTTGTGGTACGCCGCGACCGACGGTTGGTTTCGGGAGATGAACCCGGACACCATGAACCACACGGGAAGGATTATCTCGTTCAGCGCACAGACCGGCGCCAATCCGGGCGCATTCCGGCATTTGGTGGTTGATCCGATGCTCAACCTGCTGCTCTACGCGGTTACTGACGGCAGCGTGGCATCAATCGACCTGACCACGTTGCAAGCCGGAACGTTAACGATGTCGAGTGGAGCGTTCGACACCGTTGACCCTGGCGCTGGTCGCATCATCACGTACGATGTCCAGTTCTTGAAAGTGTCGATGGTGGTCGGTCCGCCCGGTCAATGCTCACTCACCTGGCGCAGTCTGGGAACGAATTACGGCTACACGGTTGAATACCGCGATGCGTTGAACTCGGGGAATTGGACACCCGTGCCGCCGACCAACCAATGGCCCACGACGCTGACCTCCCTCAGCAACCAACCGCTATCCGGATTGAGCCGGTTTTACCGCGTGGTCGCGCAGCCACAATAGCCGAAGAAATGGTTTAGCGCCGGGAGTAGTCCTCCGGGCCGATTGCATCGCGCTCCGGGAGACACGATACTCATCCCCGGCCACGGCCCGATCCCTTTCCCATCTCCTGCGGCCATGACTTGCCACGTTCCAATTTCTTTGGAACACTTTGATCATGTCAACCAAGCCTGCTTCCATTACGCGTCGCCGTTTTCTGACTGATTCAACCAAAGCCGCCACCGCCATTGCCGCGGCAAATCTTTTGTTGCGACCGGGCCGCGCGCCCGGTGCGCCCCGGCGTCTGTCGCCAAACGAGAAACTGAACATCGCCTTCATCGGCGTTGGAGGTCAGGGCGGCGCGGACCTTGATTCAGTCACGCGCGCCGAAGATGTCAACGTGGTTGCGCTTTGCGATGTGGACGAAAACCGGCTCAACAGCGCGGGCGCAAAATTCCCCGCGGCGAAACGCTACCGGGACTATCGCAAGTTGCTCGAAACCGAGAAATCCGTGGATGCGGTCACAATGGGCATACCAGACCACAGTCATGCCCCGGCGAGCATGATGGCGATCAAACTTGGCCGGCACGTTTATTGTGAGAAGCCGCTCACGCGCACCGTAAAAGAGGCGCGCGCGCTGACGCTCGCCGCGCGTGAAGCAAAGGTGGCCACGCAAATGGGCAACCAGGGAATGGCCTTCGAGGGCAACCGGCTCATCAACGAGTGGCTCGACGACGGCGCCATCGGCGCGGTGCGCGAGGTGCACGTCTGGTCCGACCGTCCGACGCATCGCGGCAAGTTGCCATTCTGGTGGCCGCAGGGCGTGGACCGACCGACCGACACGCCACCCGTACCGGCGACATTGGATTGGGACTTGTGGTTGGGGCCGGCACCGATGCGCGCGTATCATCCGGCCTATGTGCCCTTCAAATGGCGCGGCTGGTGGGATTACGGTTCCGGCGGTCTCGGCGACATGGGCATCCACAATCTCGCGCCGGTATTTTCGGCGTTGAAGCTGGGCGCGCCGGCGAGCGTTCAAGCGAGTTCCACTCCCATCTTTCCGGATAGCGTTCCGGTGGCGAACGTCGTGCATTATGAGTTCGCCGCGCGCGGTGAACTGCCGCCGGTGAAGTTGCATTGGTATGACGGTGGCATCATGCCGCCGCGTCCCGTGGAACTCGAAGATGGTCGCGAGTTGAATCGTGAAGACGGAATCATCTTCGTCGGCGACAAAGGCAAGATGCTCGTCACGGGCTGGGGCGGGGAAAACCCGCGCCTGATTCCTGAATCGCGCAACCGGGATTACCAACGACCGCCGAAAACTCTGCCCCGCTCCGTGGGCCATCACAAGGAGTGGTTGCTGGCCTGCCGCACCGGCTCGCCGACGCGATCCAATTTCGACTTCGCCGGTCCGTTGACGGAAGCGGTGTTGCTCGGCGTGGTTTGCGTGCGCAACGGCGGCGACAAGCTTCTCTGGGACAGCGCGAAGGTCGCGACGAATGAACCGGAGGCGAATCGCTTTCTCCACTACGAATACCGCAAGGGCTGGGAACTGTGAGAAAAAATGCCGTTGCGGTGCGCGTAGGGGTACGACGGTTGGGGCACGGCATACTGGCCAGAGTGGTTTTGGGAGCAGCGCGGGAAAGCGAAGCGGCATGGCGCTCTGCCGGTGAAGTGCAAAACCTGACGGAGGTTTGGACGCGCCCCGTAACACCGAATTTCGAGTCGGCAACTCGCCGGTTGGAAAACCGGCGTTACGCTGCCCTTATGCTCATGGTCTGCGCAGGCGGAAGAATTTGGCGGCGCCGGTGGCGGGCAGTTGCAGGTTGCGCTCCCTCCCGCTGACGGTGGGAGTATTGGTGACCGGATTCCAGGTGATTCCCGGCAGCGAGGTGGCAGCTTCAAGGACATAGTTCGTCGCCTTCGCCGGCCAGGAAAGTTGCACACCCCCAGCCGAACGCGCCATCTGCATCGGTGGACGCTCCGAAAGCCGTGCCACCACGGTGGTGTAAGAAGGCTCCGTCGGGATCGGGACAATGCTTATCCCGTCAAAGCTACCAGGGCTGCCAATGTACGCAGTCAGAAATACATTCCCCACAGAGTCACAGCGGACGCTTGCCCCGCCATCATCCTCGGATCCTCCACCCGCGATGGCCCACAAAACATTCCCAGCAACGTCGGCTTTGGCGACAAAGAAATCGACCCACCCGCGTGTGGATCGCAGCGTGATCGCGTCAAACTGCACCGTCCCTTGGAACTGGCCGGCGAACACAGGCTGTCCCTGCTCATCCAGCGCAATCCCGTAAGACATCACGTAAACTGGCAAATTCCTTTGCCACAGCAAATCGCCGTTGCCATTCAGCTTGGCGATCCCCGTCACGTCTTGCTTAGGCCACTCAAACACGACGTATATGTCCCCATGTTTATCAACGGCGAGGGACTTCGCGTAGTCTAACGTAACCCACAGTAACTCCCCGTTGAGGTCGTATTTCGCTATGAACCAATCACCGCCGTAGCCGTGGACCGTCCCCGGATTGACGGTGGTTCCTCCAAAGTCCGAACTGCCCTCGCGGAGGGAGCCGCACGCAATCACGTTTCCGGAGCCGTCCAGCGCGATGCCAGAGCAGGATGTAGAATACGAATTGATAGGTTGGCTCGCGACTTTTCTCGCCCACAGCAGATTGCCATTCGCGTCATACTTGCAGAAGAGCGGACTCCACTCGCCATCGCTCTCAAACGACCCCAGTTTCAACCCGCCCTTGCTGGTCCCGCCAACGGCGATATTTCCCGCGCTATCCAAACTGATACAAGTGGGGTAAGTCACACTGCCATTCTCCTCCGGTATTTCGTTATTCCTGACCCAAAGGAGATTGTTCGTGAGACCAAACTTCGCCACGAAAAAGCCCCGGACCGCGGGAAAATCGAAAGTGCCATTTGTATAAACCTGGCCTATCCAGTACTGGTTTCCCAAAGCATCAGTCTTAACGGCGGCACGATAAACCCCTGCCAAAGAGTTGCTGTTCGCCAACTCGAGATCTCCCTGCGGACTGAATTTCCGCAAGGTCCCATCCGAGCGGTAGTCAACAAGCCCGCCATCTCCAGTCACGGCAAGATCCCCAACACCTCCCGCCACGGTTTTCGCCCAATGGACGTAGGGTTCCTCTGCCGAAAGCGGAATTGCGCCGAGCCAGGCCAAGGCACAGGCGCTGCCCAGCGTCCGGAGCCGGTTCTTGATTTGCCAGGGGGTATTGATTGTGGTTCGCATAGTTGTGGAGCCGGCGGCAGCCCAAGCGCCTTAACGGCACCGTGGGCCGCCGCTCCAGTGTTTTCATTATTTGGCCGTGACACTGACCTGGTTCGAGTACGCCGAGGAACCGGCAATGTTGAAGCCACGGACGCGGTAAGAATAGCTGGTCCGCGAAACCGTCGTGAGGTCCGTGAACTTCGTGGTGTTGGCGCTGAGGGTTGTCAGCGGTTGCCAAGTGCCCGTGCTGCCGGTCTTGCGCTCGACCTGAAATCCGCCTTCGTTGTTCGACTTGTCGGTCCAGGCCAGCGCGACTCCCCCGCCCTTGGCCGGAGTCTGGGCGGAAGCGGTGAGGCTCGCGGGGGCGGCTGGCAGACCCACATTCGGCGTGGTGACGTTGACCGAATTGGGGTAGCCGGAGCTGCCGCCGGCATGGTAAGCCCGGAGGCGGTAGGAGTAGGTGGTGTTGGGCGAAACCGTCCAGTCGGAATAGCTCGTCAGGTTGGCACCAACCGTATCCACCAGGACATACGGTTGGCTGCCGCTTGACCGCTCGATGGCGAAGCCCAGTTCGTTGGCGGATTGATCGGCCCAGTTCAAGTCCACCCGGCCACCGGCGCCGACCACGGCTTGCACATTGGCGGGTGCGTTCGGAGCGGCAAGCGTGTTGGCCGGTACGGCCATGAGTGTGCCGATGTCCAGCGTCCCACCGGTGACCGTGATTCCGTTGAGCGCCCCAAGCGGGCGCACGCCTGCGGTGAGCAGATCGGTTCGGGTTTGCTGCGGGGTCGTGCCAGGGTGAACAGAAGCGTAGAGCGCGACTGCGCCGGTGACGTGCGGGGCCGCCATGGACGTGCCTCGCTTGAAGTCATACGTGCTGGGCGGAACTGTGGAAAGGATTTCCAGTTCGGGAATGTGGGTGGCACTCAGGTATTGGCCTCCAGGCGCACCGAGGTCCACGTTAGTCTGACCGTAATTGGAATAAGTCGCCAGCGCGCCGTCCCGGGTAATTGCCGCCACGGATACCACTGCGTTGTAGCCGGCCGAGGCGGTGGTATCAAATGACGATGGGTAACTGGGCGCAAAATCATTGTTGTTGGTGTTATTCCCGGCGGAACAAACCGAGAGGATGCCTGCCTGGGCGGCGCGCGTGAAGGAATCGAGCAGGGCCTGGCTGAAACCGCCGCTGCTCCAGGAATGATTCAGCGCCACGAGGTTCAGGCCTTTCCGAGTTTTGAGCGTGGTCATGTAATCCAACGCCTGCACGGTGCCGAAAGATGTGCCGTTGTTGGTGCCGAAGATTTTCCCGGAGATCAGCGTCACGTTCCAATTCACGCCCGCGACGCCGATGCCGTTGCCACCGACGGCGCCAATCGTCCCGGCCACATGGGTGCCGTGCGTGTCGGCGATGACGTCCTCGTATGAAACCATCCCGTTGTTGCCGGCGGCATTCCAGCCATGCTCATCGTCCACGTAACCGTTGCCATCGTCGTCAATGCCGTTGCCGGGAATCTCGCCGGGATTGGTCCAGACGTTCGCGGCCAGATCCGGGTGATCCACTTGGATTCCTCCATCAATGACTCCCACGCATACGTCCCGTGAACCCGTGAAGCCCAGTGCCCATGCCTTCTCCGCCTGCGTGCCGTACGAGTTGCTCGTGCCCCCCGGCCCGATCGGAAAGGGAAGATCGTCACCGTACATTCCCCAGAGCCAACCGTCGGTGTAAAACGGATCATTCGGTTCGGCTTGCGGCGTCACGACCCAGTTCGGCTCGGCGAATTCCACCCCGGGCAGATTGTTCAACAAGCGGACGGCTGCGGGCACCGCCATGGCCGTCGCGGCGTGGGTGAGGCCGATCCGGCCATGGTCTTTCATCGCCGGGGTTTGAAGATGCTGGATCAAACCCAGCCCGGCTTGCTGGAAGGCACCGGTCAATTGTTGATCGGTGACGTTCGCCTTGAATTGGACCAAGAGTTCGTCGGGCAGATACGCCGGACCACCGGGCGCGATTCCAACCGGGGGAAGCGCCTGGGCAAAGCCGGACGCGGTTGCAAACAGGAGAATCACCGCCCCGGCGGCGAGGGTGAGGAGCTGATTGGATTTGGTTTTCATGGTCGGATTGAGATTCAATTCGTTGGTTGTTCCGCTTGTGCGACCGGGCCGCATTTGCGTGTTCGAAGGAGCAATCGGGCGAGTTTCAGCGAATCTTTCAAAAATCTTTTGCCCTTCTTCGTAGCCGCGGACGTGAGTCCGCGCTGAATTCCTTGGGCACTCAGCCAAGCACATGCCAACCACCGTCACTTGGAAAGAGATCCGCGCAAGATTGGGTCCCTTGGAGGATTTGCGCCGACTCACGTCGGCGGCTACGGCGTTACTCGAACAACTGCGGCGCACGGGTGCGGAGCGAACGGCTGACTGCGGCCAGTTCGTCCGGCTTCAGCGGCAGCATTACCCCGGCAGCGTTTAGCCGGCGACCGGAAACCAGCTTCGCGTAGTCGGCGATCACGTCAGCAGTCAGATGCGATTCGGTGAGATCCCAAGCGCGGAGCAGGTGGGGATCACTGGCGGTGATCAGGCGATGGCTGCGCGTCATGAAGGCGAACCGGATGTCACCCGGGTGTTTCAGCAAGGGTGTGACGGCTTCACCGGTGGCGGCATCCCATACTCGAGCCTGCCGCTTGTCACTCCGGCCAATGATGAACCGGCCATCCGGACTCCAATGCGCGACGCGGACAGGACCTTCGGGCAGACGCAACGGAGCGAGCAGTTGCGTGGCGGTTTCCGCGTCCCACACCAAGACCTCTTCGTTGCTGCCGGCGGTGAGCAACCGGCGACCGTCCGGTGACCATTCCACCGAGTAGAGATTCCTTGTGTGTTTGATACCTGAAACAGCGACTTTTCCGCTTGGGACGTCGAGAATTGTGACCGGCCCGCCATGGTCAGCCAAGGCCAGGCGTTTGCCGTCGGGGGAGAACTCGGACTGGATGATCGAACCTGTGAGGGTGTAGGGCGCTCCGATGAGCTTCCCGGAGTCCAAGTCGAGCCATTCGAGGATATCTCCTTGGCTGATTTGCATCCCACGAGTCCAGACTCCAATTTTGGCATCGGGACTGATCGTCACCACCTGACCTTCTGACTTCGGAGCCTCTACGGTTCGGTCGAGGGTGCCGTCCGTGGTTCGCCAGAAGCGGATCACGTGGTCCGTGCCACAAGTCACGAGCTGACCGGCATCGGGCGTGAAGCGCATCCGGGCGATGCCGCCCGGGTGTTCGAGACTGAATTTCCACAACGTGCCGCCTTCCTCGCGGACGAGAATCACCGGGGCCGGAGCGTCATTCGTAAGGCTGACCGGGTTTATGGCCCAGCAGCGACCAGAGTTTCCTTCCAGGAACCCAGTAAATGAATGATAGGGATGGGGAGGTTTCAGCCGAAATAGCTCCTTCAGACTATCCGGATCCATGAGGAGCATCGTTCCGTCCTGCAATGGAACGGACACCGGACCCGGATTGCGACCACAGGCGTTGAAGCGTTCCGCCGTCCCCGTCTGGAGCGGCTCCGGCATTTGGACCCTGGCCGACTCGGTCGGAAGCGATTTCATATCCCAGACCCGTGCGTTGCCATCAGCACCAGCAGTCAGCAGGCGCTGGCCATCGGGGCTGAATTGGACTGAGTTCAGCCAGAGATTCTGCCAGATCGGATCGCGCAGCTGTTCGCCCGACTCCAAGCTCCAGACCAGGGCGGCGCCATCATCGCCGCCGCTGGCGAGGCGCTTCCCGTCCGGGCTGAAGGCCCAGCATTGCGCGTAGGTAATCTCCAATGCTGGCAGCGCTTCTCGGAATGAATCGCAATACCAGGCGCGGGTGAAATAGTCCTTGCCACCATGCATCCAGCCAAAGAACCGTCCTCCCGCCCCCGGCTCTACAAACATGACCATCTGCCCTCCGCCCTTGAGGGGGTCGCCCACCCGCCGGCCCGTCTGCACCTCCCACGCCTGGAGCTCGCACTCGCGTACGGCCTGTGAACCGCTGATCAGGTGGCGACCATCATCCGTCAGAATCGCCCGCATCACCGGCAGCCGATGTTCCAGCGGTGAACCGACCGGTTCCCCGGAAGGCAGTCGCCAGAGGCGGACGGTCTTATCCGCGCTGGCCGATGCCAGCAGGCTTCCGTCCGCACTGAACGACAGGAACCACACCTCTTGCTGGTGCCCTCGAAGTTCGGTCACCAGATGGCCGTCGCGGAGATCGAGCAACCGGACCACCGAGCCGCGCTGGGAAACCGCCAGCCACCGCTCGTCCGGACTAAAGGTGGACCACAGCAGGTTGGTGGACATGCCGGGCCACACCTCGGCGGACGAGAATACTTCGCGACCTGATTTCGCATCCAGGACGGCGAAGAAGTTCGACATCCGACCGGGGCCGTCGAATGGCAAATGTTGCGGCGATGAACAGGCGAACAGGCGTTCACCATCCCTGCTGAAGCGGACGTAACCCATGAAGCTCCCCATCGCTTTCGGCCCCCAGAGCCGCCCACCCGAACCCGCATCGCAGACGGTCAGTTTGCCGTCGTAGGTGCCGTTGGCAATGAACCGGCCATCCGGGCTGAAGGCGCTGGACATCACGCCGGAGTCATGGGGCAGTACTTGGAGCAGGTGCGGCATCTGATTCAGGGTTTGTTGGATGCGGATCCGGTGGATGGATTCCTCGGCAGGCTGGTTGGTGACGAGCGGCAGCGCATCGGCAAACCACAACAACGCGCCTGCGGGATCGCCTTCGTCGAGCAAACGCACGCCGTTGGCCACACGCAAGCGGACGATGCGTGTGCGGTTTTCATCACCGAGCTTCGTGAGGTTTTTGGCCAGCTTGGTTTTCTCGGCGGCAAGGTTGCGCACGACGCGGGTTTGTTTCGCCTGCCACCACCAACCGAGGGCGATGACGACCGCGAGCGCGGTTACGACGGCGCCGGCGCGTTGGACGAAACGCAGTTGACCAGCGAGCTTCCTTTGGCGGCGCACGGAGCCGCCGCTTTGGAGCAGCGCGAGGTCGGCGTTCATTTCCTCGGCGGACTGGTAGCGCTCTTGCACATTCGCCGCGCAGGCTTTGAGCAGAATGGCGTTGAATTCGAGCAGTTGCGCGCTGTCGGGCGCGTCAATGATCTGGGTGAACGGCTCTGGGAAATCCTTCCGGTCCTTTCCCATACCGGCTTCGTAAAGAACTTTGCCCAGGCTGTAGAGGTCGGCCTGCGGCGAGTTCGGTCCTTCGGGCGGGATGAAGCCTTCGGTGCCGACGTAGGAGCGCGCCTCGGCGGTTTCAATGACGAGGCCGATGTCGGCCAGCTTGGGCACGCCACCGACGAAGATAATGTTCGAGGGTTTGATGTCGCGGTGGATCAGGCCGGCGCGGTGCAGGTGAGCGAGACCGAGGTTGAGCGTGAGGCCGAGTTCAAGGCATTCGCCGAGCGGCAGGCGGCCACGCTGGAGCAGGACTTTGGAGAGGGTCTTGGGGATGTAGGTTGAGGGTTGAAAGTTAAGGGTTGAGAGTTTGTCCGCGTCTTTCGCTTCACCCTCAACTCTCAACTCTGAGCTCTCAACCTGCGGCTCCGCCGCATCATCCGCCAGTTCCATGACGTAGTAGAAATAGCCCTCGGCGTCGTTGCGACCGATCTGGAGGATGTCAATGAAGGCTTCGTTGCCGCGCGAGAGCGGCTCAAATTTCTGGATGCCGTGGAACTCGCGTTCGTAGGGGCGGGCGTCGGTGAAGCGATCGCGGAACACGACCTTCACCGCGCGCCAGGTACCGACGGTGGTGCGGGCAAGCCACACGTCGCCGTAACTCCCGCCGCCGATGCGCCGGATCAGTTCGTGGTCGGGCACAGCCGGCATCACCGGCGCCATCCAGGACGGCGCGCTGGTGGCGTCGGTGGCTTTGGGTTGAGGCTCAGGCGGCATGGGAGGTCAGCGGCGGTTCACCGGGCGAGCGTTTTGGAGCGCGACTGACTTGCGCCGTTTTCCGAAAGCGCCGCAGGGGCGGCGCACTCCAAGACCTCGCTGCGGTTCGGAGGCACACGGCAAACGCGCCAGCGTCTTGGACTGCGGGAGCCCTGTCCCGCTTTCCGAAACGTGACGCCAGTAAGAGCGACAACTATTCATCGCACACTCTCCATCCTGCCCCATGCAATCCGGCGTAGGAGCCGGCGCTCAAGCCGGCGCGTGCCGGTGCGGGGTGCCGGTTGATATTTGGCAAAGCGCAACGGACGCAGCCGGCGCAGATATTCACGGAGTTTGTTGAGCCAGTTCAAAGTGGTTTCTCCTTCAGTCGTTCGACCTCGCGTTTCACCTCCTTCGCCAGTCGGTGGCGGACGAGATAAACCTGCCCGATGCTCACCTGAAGCATCCGGGCGACTTCGCTCGGTTTGAGTCCCTTCACCGCGCTGAGGTGGAAGATTTGGTAGTGTTCAGCCTTCACGCGAACTTTCACCCTCTCCATGGCGGCGTCCACGAGGTTGCGTTCCCATTCCTCGTCCCAGGCGGCGTCCTGCTGGACGCTGGCGGAGGGATCGGGCACACGTTCGACGGTGGCCGTTCGCCGGGAATCCGCGTCGCCGGCCGGCGCCTGCTGAAAGGCTGGTTGGCGGCGGCGAAGCTCATCCATGATTCGCAGCCGGGTCACGTGCATAAGCCAGCCCTTGAAGGAGCACCGGGCCGGGTCGTACGCGAAGTCCGGCATTTTCTTCGCAACCGACAGAACGGTTTCCTGAACAACATCTTCCGCCTCGGAATCGCTGAGGCCCGATTTGATGGCGACGCCGTAGATGAATTTCCAGTAGGTGTTGAAGAACTCCCTCCAGCTCGCCTGGTCTTCCCAATCGCGAAGCCGATCGAGCAGGCTGCGGCGGGTGGGCAGCAGCACCTCCCGGTTTGGAGAAAGGTCAGAACGTGACGACATGGCAATAAGAGATCGTGAGAGTTTCCGGAAATCTTTCAAGAATGTTTGGAAGCGAAGGGGAGTGCGGGCGCCATGTCTGGCCATCCACCTTTACTCGCCCGGCGCCGGCCTGTGTGCGGCATTACGCGCGTTAAGTTGTCGTGCAGTATGTTCCTCAGCCCACTGCTGGACCGGCTGAACTGAAAGATAGCGTCGATGGTTTGCGGGAAGGAGACGTGTTCCAAGGCCGGGCTGAAGTCGGAGTTAAATTCGTGGATAACAAGTGCGGGTGCCACATGGGGTACACCTTATGCCGAAAATTCCCGGAGTCCTCATTCAATCAGTGCAAACCGGTTGACCGCGCATCTGGTCGTCCGAAGCAAGCAAAGGTTGCAACCTGCGTCTGCCGCCGGACATTTTTTCGTCAAGGAGATATTTGAATCGGTCGAGCGGGTTGTTTTAGGTGTTAGAGAAACTGCCCTCCGGTGTAGGTCGTCGAATAGCGGTGGCACTTGTTCATCGTGCCTGCGCATTGGGGAGTCGCGTTGCGAGCCGGCGTCGGTCCAACGGCCTTACCCAAGCGAGATGGAACGCGAGCGGGCGGTGTCTGGAAATATGCTTGCCTGAACCGGCTGTACTCGTTAAGCGAGACTGCGTACGGCAAAACTTGGGTTGGTTATGAACCACGAGCAATGGAAACTTTGGAAGCCGCCCACCAAAGCGACGAGAGAGTCGCTGCTCCGCCGTTACGGCGTTGCCATGGTGCTGCCGCTGATCGCTGCGTTGGTCGTTTACCTGCGATCGGCGCTGACCGAGACGCCATTTTTTGTTTTCCTCGGCGTGATTGTGCTCAGCGCCGCCAATGGCGGTCTCGCCCCGGCCTTCGTTTCCACGGCCCTGTCCTCGCTGCTGATTCGCCTGCTGTTCATCCATCCCGTGGCCAAGCTTCATTACGGCGGCGATTTCGAAGGGATGGAGCAGATGGTGGGGTTCGTACTGGTGGCCATACTGGTCAGTTCCTTCGTCGCCGGTCTTCGCCGCGAGCGAAATCATTTGCTCGACAGTGAAGAGCGTTACCGGTTGCTTGCCGAAACCGCCTCCGACGCCATCATCGTGATCGACGAGCAGGGCGAAATCCTTTACGTCAATCCCGTCGCCGAAAAAATCTTTGGCGGCCAGGCCAGCCAGTTGCTCGGCCAAAACCTGAATCTCCTCCTGCCGGGCGACGGTTTCCGCGAGCAACTCACGAACCTGAAGCGCAGCCTCGACACCCGCAAGAAAGCGGTAGCCGTCCAACTGCCGGCTCGTCACCAAAGCGGCGAACATCTCCTGGTCGAAATGACCCTCGGCACAACCAGCCACCGCGGCAAAAATATCTTCACCGCAATCATCCGCGACCTCACCAGCCACAACCGCTGAGCCGGCAGATAAATTTCCAGTGGCCTTTCCGGTTTCCTTCTGCTAACTCAAAGCCATGAACAAGCGCCACCAATTCACCCGCCGCAGCTTTCTCAAAACTTCCATCGCCTCCTTCACGACGCTGACCGTCCTTCCGCGCTACGTTCTGGGCGGTCCAGGATTCACTCCGCCCAGTGAAGTGCTGACCCGCGCGGTCATCGGCACCGGCGGCATGGGCATGGGCCACGTCAAGTCCATCAACACCGCCTGCAAACTGCTCGCCGTTTGCGACGTGGACGAAAAACATCTTCAAACTGCGCTTACGGCGGCAGGCCCTGACGTGAAGGGTTACAAGGATTTCCGCGAGGTCCTTGCCCGCAAGGACATCGACATCGTTCACATTCCGACCCCGCCGCACTGGCACGCGCTGATTTCCATCGCCGCCGCCAAAGCCGGAAAGGACATCTGGTGCGAGAAGCCCATGAGCCGGACCATCGCCGAAGGTGAAGCCGTGAAGGCGGCGATCGCCAAGTACAAACGCATTTTCCGGCTCAATACGTGGTTCCGATTTGAAGGCAACTTCTACGGCATGGGCATTCCAGTCAAACCGATCAAGAAGTTGGTGCTCGCGGGACTTCTGGGTTGGCCGCTCAAAGTCACGGTGGGTGGTCCGACCGGTTTCGATTGGAAACAGAATCAATGGTGCGGTCGCACCGATCTTACTCCGCAACCGGTGCCGCCCGAGCTCGATTACGATTTCTGGCTCGGCCCGGCCCCCAAGAAACCCTATCATCCGCACCGCGTCCACCAGACCTTCCGTGGCTATTGGGATTACGACGGCGGCGGGCTGGGCGACATGGGTCAGCATTACCTCGACCCGATCCAATACATCCTTGGCAAGGATGACGAGAGTCCGGTGAAAGTCGAAGCTGATACCGGTCCGCAAGACGCCGACGCCGTTCTTCCCTGGCGCAAGATTTCGCTGAAGTATGCCGACGGCTGTGAAATTCTCCTCGACGGGGAAAACAAAGAGACCAGCGCCGCGTTCATTGCCGGCCCGAAAGGCAAACTCTCCAAGGACTTCGAGTCCGACATTCCCGACCTCGCGACCAAGCTCCGCGAACTGCCGGACCCGGAGCCGCAGCTCACCGATTTTGTGCAAGCGGTCAAGACGCGAAAGAAATTCGCTCTCAACGAAATCAACGGACATCGCTCCTGCACCTTGATCAATCTCGCCAAGATCGCCGTCGAAACTGGTCGTCCACTGCGCTTCAACTCCAAGACCCAGCGCTTCATCGAGGACGCGAAAGCCAACGCCTACATTCAGCAGCCCATGCGCTCGCCGTGGAAGATCAAGGTCTGAAGCGTAGCGCAGGCGTCCACGCCTGCGAGTTCTGGCTGCGTCTCGCGGCCAAACCCCAGTTCACGGGGCGCGGACACCCCGCGAACCCGCAGCCGAGGACGGCTGCGCTACGCGCACAGGGGCATTGCCGGGATGCGCCGTCGTGCCGGGTGGTCGCCATTCCTTTTGACAGCCGTGATTTTCTCAGAAATATTATCGGGCGGCTGCCAAAGCAGCTCAGGGGTAGAGCAGCCCCGACGTCGGATGTCGGGGTTGGTCGGGTAAGAAGAACCTGACTGTTTTTCCATTGATCAATGCTAGCGCGTGAATAGTTTTTCGGGCGGCTGCCAGAGTAGCTCAGGGGTAGAGCAGAGGACTCATAAGCCTTTGGTCGGGGGTTCAATTCCCTCCTCTGGCACCATCCAACCACGATGGCTGCGACCCTTTATATGCTTCGATCATGAACTGGCCGTTACTATTACGGTTCGACGACAGACCTTGCCAGACGACTCGAACAACACGCACGCGGGCACACCGCCACCGCTGCCAAAGATGGACCGTGGCAACTCGCCGCCAGTCGTGAGTTTGAATTCCTCGATGAAGCACGCCAGCAGGAAAGAATCTTCAAGCGTTGGAAGAATCCGCAACGTGCGCTGGCATGGTTTCAGCGGTAGAGCAGCCCCGACATCGGATGTCGGGGTTGGTCGGGGGTTCAATTCCCTCCTCTGGCACCACTTCAAAATCCTTTCGCCAGCCGCAATCTACTTCTTCGGTGCCGTGACCATGGGGAAGTCGTCCGTCCGGAACGGTGACGCGGGCAGCCCATCCTTGTTCCAGAGATTGACGACGGGAAAGTCCGACCAGCCGTAGCGCACGGCGACAGGGTGGAGGACTGAGGGACTGCTTACCACCACTCTGTTGCCTTCAATTTCTGCCTTCGCCCACACGAACTTTTTGTCCTCGCCGCATACGGCGAATCCTTTCAACTCGCCATCGCGCGCTTCCAGTCCGCTGCCGACATGACTAAAGCTGAGGATGATCTTATCGCCTCTCACTTTCATGTTTTGATAGAGGGGGCCGGAATATTCCACCTTTTCGCGATGGGCAATGCCGCGCGCCGCGAGCGCCAGCCGCGCGCCAACCGGCGCCTTCTTGGTGGGATGAATGTCATCCTTGTCACCCACATCCGTGATCACGGCCATTCCGACTTTGGGCAAGACCTTGGTGGCGATGCCTTGCGCCTCCCGCAATTCCGCCCAGTCACTTTCCACTGGTTTCTCGGTGATTTGTTCCAGCGTGCGCTTCTTGCCCTTGTCCCACGGCGCGATTTGCACCGCGAGGAATGTGAAATCACCCTGCCCCCAATCCCGCCGCCAGTTGCGAATCATGTCGGCGAACAAAGTCCGATATTCATGGGCGCGACCGGCGTTGGACTCGCCCTGATACCAGATCGCGCCCTCGATGGCGTAGGGAATCAACGGCGCGATCATGCCGTTGTAAAGCTCGGTCGGCCTCCAATACGGCGGGGTGGGAGGTTTCCTGGTCTGGGTCTGGCCCTGTTTTTTCAACTCGTCGCTTTCCTGAATGAACTTTGCCACCGCGGCCTCATGCTTTTTCATGTCGGCGCGGTATTTGTCGAGGATGTCCTTTTTGTAGTCGGGATTGGCGGAAAGAACTTTCTCGCTCATCCAGACTTCCGCCGGTGAACCGCCCCAAGATGTGTGAATCAAACCGACAGGCACGTTTCGCGCCTTCTGCAGATCGCGGCCGAAATAATACGCGACGGCGGAGAACCCCGGCGTGGTTTGCGGGTTGCATTCGACCCAACTGGATTTGACATCGCTCACTGGCTCGTTGGCCTTCAACTTCGGCACGGTGAACAGATGAATGTTTGGATTGGCGGAGGCGGCGATGTCCGCCTGCGATTCAAAAGACGATTTCAACGGGAACTCCATGTTCGACTGGCCGCTGCAAATCCACACTTCGCCCACAAGCACATTCTTCAACTCAATCTTGTTCTTCCCGGAAATCGTGAGCGTGTCCGGGCCACCAGCCTTGAGGTTGGTGAGTTTGACCATCCATTTGCCGTCCTTGGCTTTGGCTTTGGCTGTTTGGCCGCGAAAACTCACGGTGACTTCTTCGCCGTCATCCGCCCAGCCCCAGATGGGCACGCGCATCCCTTGCTGCAAGACGGCGTTGTCGGTGAAGAGCGCGGGCAATCGGACATCTGCCCGAACGCTTGGCGTGGGGAGAAGTGTGAGAGTCAGAACGACCGAAAGAAAAACCACGGTGGATTTTATTTTTTGGATCATGGGCAGTAATGCAACCGAACTTATCGCCGGCGTCAATGACAAAACCGAAGGACTGGCTCTTCAGGCGGTGCTATCCCGCGTCATCTACAAACTGTGAATGAGACCTGGGCGGTTCGGATCCCTTCACCCGGCCTTCGGCCACCCGCTTCATGACCTCGTAGCAGCGGACGTGAGTCCGCTCCATCTGAACTCGCTGGAAGTCAGAGCCGACTCACGTCGGCTGCTACGGCCAGCCCCTCTTTGGAAAGGAACGGCGCACGGTGGATTATTCCCCTCTTGGGAGGGGACAGGGGTGGGTTGGGTTGGCAGCAAGTTGCAGTCGCTTGCGCACTGAACACAATTAGAGAATCAGACCGGTTGTCAGAATAAATCTCGGGATAGAAATGGGCAAACCCCTCACCCGGCCTTCGGCCACCCTCTCCCGATCGGATGGAGAGAGGGAAAGGGTGAGGGGCAATCCGGAAATTAATTTTGGTAGTCACTATGGATCAACCACCGCGATTCGTCCGCCAGAGCAACACCATGCCAATGGCTTGAAAAATAAAATTGGGCAGCCAGACAATCAGGTATGGCCCCCACTCCGGCTTGGTGGCCAGCGCGTCTCCCAGAATCGTGAAGCCATAATAAACCACCACCAGGATCAGCGCGAGGGCAACGCCGATGCTCGTTTCGCGGCGGTGCGCGCGAATCGCCAGCGGAATGCCGACCAGCGTGAAACTCAGACAGGCGAATGAAAAAGAGACTTTCGAGTTGATCTCGGTGAGCACCGGTGTGGCATCGATGCCCTTTTGTTCCCAAGCCAGTCGCTCGTTTTGCAACTGGAAGAAAGTCATGTCGCTGAGGTGCGGCTTTCTTACTTTGGGCGGCTTGAATTCGAGCGGTATGGATACCTCTCCGCCGGTCGCGTCGGTGTGCCATTTCCCGTCTGAATCAATCGTGGCGCCGCGAGCATTGAACAAATTCAGAATCAACTGTTTGTCATCGCCACGCAAAATCTTGCCACGTTCAGCATGGGTTCTGGTTTTGACCTTTTCGTCTTTGTCCAGTTCATACACGAAAACATCCGTCAATTCTCCTCCCTTATTCTTGCTGACATAAAAATTGTAGCCGGGAAAATCCTTCACCAACCGTCCCTCCGGCATGAGGACGTTCGACATCTCGAGGATCAAACTGTAGATCAATTTGTGATACGCGGCGCGACTCTGCGGCGCGATCTGCAAATTCATGAGCGCGCTGACGACGCACAGCGCCACGCTCAACAGCAGGATCGGTGTGCTCAGCGCCAACAAACTGATGCCGCTGGCCCGCACCGCCGTCAGTTCCTGGTCCGCGCTGAACCGGCCGAACGTCAGCAGCGTGGCCGTCAACATCCCCATCGGCAGCGCAAAAACCAGCACGTACGGCAGCAGCAGGCCGATCGCCTCCAACACGATGCTCAACGGTGCCTGGCGGTTGACCAGCAGGGTGAGGATTTCCCGCAGCACATTGGTGAGCAACAGCACGAAGGCAAACACCGCCACCGTCAGCACCAACGAAGTCAGCACCTGCCGCGTCAGATAAAAATGCAATGTCTTCATGCCGGCGTGCGGAGATTCGCGGGCTTATCCGCGCAATGATTTCCACGGCTCCTGGTCGCCGACCTCCACCGTGGGCGGCTCGGCGCTTTTGGCGGGCGAGAGGATGGCCAGAAAGTCGAGCACCTCGCTGCCGATGTTGTAAGTGCCGTGCACCACGCCCGCCGGCAGATAAAGCGAGTCGCCCGCGCGCATGATGCGCTTTTCCTTTTCCACCCATTGTTCGGCCGTGCCGGAAAGCATGTAGAGAATTTCCTCCATCTGCGGATGATAATGAAACCGATGCGCCTGACCCGGCTGCAAGTGCGCGCGGACAAACAACAGGTTCGTGTCCGGCACCATGCCCGGCTTGAAATACCAATGATGCGTCCGCCCGGGAACTTGCTCGACCTCGGCTTCGTTGAACGAAACAAACCGCCAGCCTGGCTGCGAAGTATTCGGCATGGCTGAAGGTTTTAGATGAAGAAAAGGGGCACGTCGAGTGGCGAATGAGAGTTGCCAAGCCACTGCCAAATTGTAGGTGACCGCTTGGGCGTGATGGAACTACTTCGGCGTGGTACGCAAGCGATTGCGGTCGGTGCCTTTGAGGAAGGTCGGTTCGCGGCGGGCGCCACCATTCATGACGTGATAGATCGCGCGGGATACTCGACTCGGATTTTGCGAGCCATGCACCGAGCTTGCGTCGGCGTGGCGCTTTGTCAATCGCCAGACTGTTGTTTCTGCGGGACTGACCCCCTTTCGGAGGGAAACGACAAATCTTTCAGAAAATCTTAGCTACATCGCTGACTTCCTGAGTTCCAGATTCAGATCAAACTCTCTCTGGCTTATTTCCAAACGATGCTTTAGACATTGCCTGTCTCGGAACCGGGAACTTTCAAGATTCACATTCCCAGGTCAGCGCGCGACTCAGGATTTTCGTTGGCTGGGAACGTCCTGAAACTTTTTTCTCAGCTCGAAAACTTTGATTACACCTCTGGCAGGCGGTAGGGGTTTTCACGCAAGCCCGGCGTATCGTGCTGAGCAACCTGACGCCAGGGACGAGCTATAACATTCAGCCCCACGCCGTCGGCGGGAGCACTGCCTACAGCGATTGGAGCGATCCGGTTTCGCACATGGCGATGTAAGGCGAGTCCGATTCGAGAGCAAACCAACACGAGCGGGGCTGAAGAGTCCTCGCTTTCTTTTTGCAGCGCGGTGCAGAACCGCCACCGCAACGCTCGGTCAGCTCGCCGGACGCGATGGCCGGATTGACATGGCAATCAGCCATTGGGCCGCGTAATAAGTGCCCAGCACCAGAGTCGGCGACAGATTTACACCGGGTCGAAACCGGTCAAGTCCGAGCATGGTATCGGACATGACGAACAGTGCGGCGCCAACGGCAGCGGCCCAGGCGCCGGGAACGCTCAAGCTCAACGCCCGACTCGTAGCCTGGCCCGCCATCGCCAGGATGAATATCGTGTAAAGGACGACGGGAATCCGCAGGGCGGCGGGAATTCCGGGCCATTGGAGCAGGAGCATGGGCACACCGACCAGGAACCAGACGAGAAATACCAGCGGCCGTTTGCCAAACCGAACATCGGAGGTGAACGCCACCAGATAAGCAATGTGGGCGACCAGAAAACTCAACAGCCCGGCCAGGAACAAATTGCCGGGCAACATGAGGAAGACGTCACCAGCAAGCGAGAAAGCAAGGCCGGTGACGATCGCCCATTTGTAGCGCGCCAACCCCGGCCCCGGAGCGATCAATGCCAGAAGGAGAATCAGCCCTGTGCTCAGCGGCTTGAATAAATACACCACCCAACGGCTTGCGGAATGCGTCTCATGTCCCCAAATGGCGACCGCACTTGACCCAAGTATGGCAATGGTCAGGAGTACAACCCTCGTTGGCATATCAGGAACTTCACTGTCGATTTCAGGGTTCACTCAACCCAAGTCCAACTCCACGGCCAGGGGTAAACCCAAAGCGGGTTGGGGTAGGTGTTGCCCGGGGAACGGAGAAATTTGCTTTGTGGAAACCATTCGGCATGGCCGTCACTGAACGATTGGTTGTGGCCATCCGGCGTGCCCAGTGTGCCCTGCGGTCCATGGTTGGAGGCCCAGCGCTTCTCGCTGTCAATCACCAGTGTGTGGTCAGAGGTCAGAGGGCCGACCCGGTCGGTCGATTTGGACGGCGAATTCTTTCCTTTGAAAAAGTTACCGGACAAACCGGTCAGCACGACAAAGTGATCGATGTGAAACAATCCTTCATCAAGAAAAAACCTTGGCAGGTCGGGGCGCGCCGGACATTTCCACACGGTCAGCGGTTTGTCGTCGGCCACTTTTGTGCCTGTTGTGAACCTGGCGCTCGCCAGGCCGTAGGAGACCAGCACGATTGCTTGATTGCTGCTCATGACGTAAAGCGGTCCGGCGGGTGGAGGGTACCGGGTGGTCTTGTCGGCGGTGGGAAAAATGCCTTTGTAATCGTCGGCGTACATCAGGAACGCGACGGCCTGATTCTTGATGTTGGACAGACAGGAAGTGCGGATGGCTTTTGCCTTGGCTTTGCTCAACGCCGGCAACAGCAAGCCCGCGAGAATGGCAATGATCGCAATGACGACGAGGAGTTCAATCAGTGTGAACGCTTTCTTCCACTTTCGCTCGCAATGAGAGAAAGCAATCGAATTCATGTTACCTCTTCGCCTCCGAGTTCTTCATCCGATAAAGCTTTGAAGCGGTGCGGATGATCAAACTGTCCCGCGCAATCGCCGGCGTGGCCATGCACATTTCGCCGAGACTGTTCCTGCCAATCAACTTGTATTCCGGGCCGGCTTGAAAAACGAAGGTGTCGCCATCTTCGCTGAGGCAAAAGATTTTATCGTCATAGGCCCACGGCGAAGCGGTGAATCCGGAGTTACCATCCGGATTGATCCGTTGCTTGTCGTAAATCTGTTTGCCGGTCTTCGCATCACGACAGTTCAGAAATCCGAAATCAAACAGCACGTAAAGGTAATCGCCATAGACCAGCGGCGAGGGATTGTACGGCGCGGCGGTTTTTTCGGACCACGCTATGAATTGATTGCTCGTTTCTCCTTCCTTGAGGCTGATATCGCCCGACGCAGCGGGACGAATCGCAAACACCGGACGATTCTTGTCGCCGACATAACCGGAACAAACATAGAGCAAGCCGGATTTTGCGAACGGAGTGGGGATGACGATGGACGACATACCACCAAATTCCCAAAGCAGCTTGCCGTCGAGATCGTAAGAACGGACCTTGGAGCGGCCGGGCACGATCAACTCCGTGCGCTTCTCGTTTTCCCAGACAAACGGCGTGGCCCAGTTGCTCTTCTCTTCTCGTTCAACACGCCACAGTTGCTCGCCGGTTTTCTTGTTCAACGCGACGAGGAACGATTTCTCCTCGTTGTCATTGACGATGAACAGCCGGTCCTTGTGCAGCACTGGCGAAGCGGCCGTGCCCCAGCCGTGCGCGGTTTTGAAATGCCCCCATTTTTGCGACCACACTTCCTTGCCGTTCAGGTCGAGACAAAAGAGGCCGAGGTTGCCAAAGTAGGCATAGACGCGTTCGCCGTCGGTCACCGGCGTTTCCGAGGCGTAAGTGTTTTTCAGATGAACAGAAGTGCTGGGCGAACCTGCGTGCACTTGTTTCTCCCACACCTTCTTTCCGCTCTGCCAGTCGAAGCAATAGACCATCCAATGATGGAGGTTTGTGGATGGCGTTGGTCGCTCTCCGCCGAAATAAAGTCCCTTCTTCGGTTGCTCAACCTGGCCATCTTTGATGACCGACGTAAGAAAAATCTTGTCACCCCAAACGATGGGCGACGACCAACCCCAGCCGGGAACGCTTGCGCTCCACGCGACGTTCTGATTCGTGCTCCAAGTCGTTGGCAGGTTCTTGGTGTCGGCCACGCCGAGCGATCGTTCACCGCGGAATTGCGGCCAGTTGTTTTGAGCGAGAGCGGTTGTAACGGCCAACAGTCCGAGCGCGAGTATTTTTTTCATTTTGAATGAACCTTGCCGCGGTGGGGTGATCAAAATCCTTTTCCGACGGTGCCGGTCTTGATGCGGCTGAGATAGTGGTTGGCCATGATGTAGAGCGTCGAACCGTCATCGCCCCAGGCGCAGTTGCCGGTCGGCTGGCCGGTGTCGATGGTGCCAAGATGTTTGCCCTCGGGTGTGAAAACAAATACGCCGCCGGGCCCGGTGGCAAACAGATTGCCCTTCTTGTCCAGTTTCATTCCATCGGGAAGTCCATTGCCTTTTTTGACCTTGTCCGTGGCATTGAAGAAAACCCTGCCGTTGGCGATCGTGCCGTCCGGTCTCACATCGTAAGCCATCCAGATCGCCAGCTTCGGATCGGACACTGCGACATACAACGTTTTCTCGTCCGGCGAGAAGGCAATACCGTTTGGATAAGTCAGTTCGCCGGTCAACAAAGTGAGTTTGCCGCGTTTGGTGAGGCGATAGACGCCATTGTAGGGAAGTTCCTTCTTGGGATCTTTGTCCGCTTTTTCAAGACCATAAGGCGGATCGGTGAAGTAAAGATCCCCGTTGGATTTATAAACCAGATCGTTTGGGCTGTTTAATCGTTTACCGAGATACTTGTCGGCCAACGTCGTCTTGGTGCGATTTTTTTCCAGGCGGGCCACGCGCCGGTCGCCGTGCTCGCACAAGACCAACCGGCCCTTGGAATCCACTGTCAGCCCGTTCGAGCCGGGCTCGCCACCGCGCGGCGTGCTGCCGGTGTAACCGCTCGGCTTCAGCAACTCGCTGATGCCTTCGCCCTCTCTCCACTTGAAAACGGTATTTTGTGGCACGTCGGAAAAAACCAGATAGCCGCCCTCGCGAATCCAGACCGGGCCTTCCGACCAGACGAAACCTTCGGCGAGCTTTTCCAGTTTGGCGTCCGGCGGCACCAGTTTGTCGAAGGCCGGATCCAGGCGATCAATTTTTCCGAATGTGGGATAATTTGTTTTTTCGGCTGCCGCTTTCGTCACACAAGAGACGAGCACGGCAGTTGAAATCACCAGCGCGAACGAGGCGAAAGATTGGTTATTCATATTAACCTTTGGATTTCCTATAGAATTCAGGGCGGCGCTCAAAGGGTCAAGGCAAAAGCCTCGTGAAATGGAGAGGGCTGGGAAAATCTTCGCAGACCGCCACGAAGTTGGGGGATGACAAAACAGTGGCTCGAACAGGGCCGTTGACAAAAATGTAGCGCGGCTTCCCCCTCCGTGCCGGAAACCTGCGCTACATTCGCGCCGCTCACCGCACCGCGTCGAACATGGCAGCGACGTTCGCCGCCGGCACATCGGCCATGATGTTGTGGACCTGCTGGAAAACGTAACCACCACCGGGACTCCAGATTTTCATTTGTTCGCGAACGTGGGCGAAAACCTCCTGAGGCGAACCTTTGATCAAGACGTCGCGTGTGTCGCAGCCGCCGCCCCAAAAGGTGAGTCGGCCGCCGAAGTCCTTCTTCAAACCCGCCGCATTCATGCCGCGACAAGTAATCTGCACGGGGTTGATCGCATCGAGTCCGGCGTCGATGAGGTCGGGCAAAAGTTCGCGCACCCCGCCGCAGCAGTGCAGCATCACCTTCACCGGCGCGAGCTCCCGGGCGCGCTGCCAGAGTAGTTGCTGACGCGGTTTGAAGAATTCGCGATACATCGCCGTGGACATCTGCGGGCCGGTTTGCATCCCCAGGTCGTCACCAAAAAGAATCACGTCGATGTAGCTCCCGACGGCGCCGAGGAAACGTTCCAGATTCCGCAGGTGAATCTCCGTAAGCCGGTCAAGAAATTGATGCGCGCGAACGGGGTCGCCCGCCAGCAGCATGAAAAAATTGTCGTTGCGGTAAAGGTATTGGCCGATTTCAAGCAGATTGCCACCGAACAAACCCAGAATCGCGCGGTCAGTTTGCTGTCGCAGTTTTCGCGCGCCTTCGGCAAGCAACTTTAAGCCGTCTTCGCCGTCCGCCAGCGGGCCGGGCGGACTCGGGAACGCCGTCCACATGCACTCTTCAAACGCGTCTTCGATGTTCTCCAGGTCGTCCCGCTCCGCAAACGGAAAGTGTGCCTGCTCAAAATACCAGACCCCGTCCGGCATGCGCGCGATGATGCGACCGGTTTTGGAACGCATCACCCACTCGCCGTCGTGGCGTTCCGGTCGCGCCCAACACGGCATCTGGCAGGGCGTGCCGTCGGGCAGGACCCAATCGACCCAATGTTTGTCCTCGAGACAAAACGCGCGGCCGAGCTCGATGGTGTCCACCCCAAAATGTGCGAGCACATCTTCATCGACAATGGCAAGCTGTTGCACCGGGTCGTAAACGCGGATGATTTTTTCCGGCAGGCCGAGTTGTTGACGGAGCCGCGCGTAGGCGATCGCGCTGATGCCGGATGAACGGTGACCGGCGAAATCGATGGGCACGCGGTCCGGTTCGCGGTGGTTCAACGTGGCCAGGACTCGTTCGCGTGAGGTCATTTGAAAATGTCCAACTTTTCGGATTGGCTTTGATTAAATGTTGCTACGCCGATTGTGCCAGATTGAATAGTGGTTACGCGGGATTCCCGCTCCTCCGTTTTTGTCAAAGAATCGACTTTTTTTGAAAACATTGGTTGGAAGTTATAATAGCTCTCCATGTTTTGCCAGCAGGCAGAACGGGAGGGATTGCAGTTGAGCTTCCGCTTGTTCCTCGAGCCGCCTGGCTCACGGTGCTCTCTCGTTCATGCGGGGATTTTGAAGAATGCGAATGACCATGCTGCCTTCGCTGTTGTTGGTGAGAAGATTCCCATCCCATCTTGCTTCCGTGCGATTTTTCCGCAAGACTCGCCGTCTTATGAAAAAGAATTCTTTGCGTCCTTATTCGAGCATCCTGGTGGATGGACCGGACCGCGCGCCCAGCCGCGCCATGCTTTATCCTGTCGGCTTCAAGCCGGAGGATTTTTCCAAACCCATCATCGGCATCGCGTCCACCTGGAGCAACGTCACGCCGTGTAACATGCACATTGATAAACTCGCCCTCGAATGCGAGGGCGGTGCGAATGAAGCCGGCGGCAAAGCCATCGTCTTTAACACCATCACCGTGTCTGATGGCATCTCGATGGGCACGGAAGGAATGAAATACTCGCTCGTCTCGCGCGAAGTCATCGCCGATTCCATCGAAACCGTCGTGGGCGCGGAAGGCATGGACGGCTTCGTCGCCATCGGCGGTTGTGACAAAAACATGCCCGGCGCCATGATGGCCATTGCCCGGCTCAATCGTCCCGCCGTGTTTGTCTATGGCGGAACGATTCTTCCCGGTTGCCTTACGTCGGACAACAATCGCAAAGTGGACGTCGTCTCCGTCTTCGAAGCCGTCGGCCAGCACGCTGCTGGAAATATCAGCGACCAACAACTACAGGCCGTCGAGCAATGCGCCATTCCCGGCCCGGGTTCGTGCGGCGGCATGTACACGGCGAACACCATGGCCAGCGCGATTGAAGCGCTCGGGATGAGCCTGCCCAACAGCTCCGCGCAAAACGCCATCTCGCCCGCCAAGAAAGACGATTGCCGTCGCGCCGGCGCGTGCGTCCTCGAGATGCTCAAGACCGGATTGCGCCCGCTCGATATTCTAACGAAGAAAGCCTTCGAGAACGCCATCACCGTCGTGATCGCGCTGAGCGGTTCGACCAACGCCGTGTTGCACCTGCTCGCCATCGCGCACGCCGCGAAAGTGAAGCTCGCGCTCGACGACTTCACGCGCATCGGCAAACGCGTGCCCGTGCTCGCCGACCTCAAGCCCAGCGGCAAACATCTCATGTCCGAACTCGTCGCCATCGGCGGCATCCGTCCGCTCATGAAG